>JALGWA010000204.1 GCA_025774425.1 bacterium | reverse complement strand
ATGAGCGTGACGAGCTCCGAAACGCTGTCGAGCACGAGCGCCCTGACCTTGTCGACGCTCTTCAGGATCTCATCGCCCCGCTTGCACTCGACGGCCTCGGCCAGTGTCCCCGCGAGGGCCTGAAGCCGTGCAACGTCCTCTTCGCGCCACGCGGCCGGCTCGGAAGTCGTCGCCAGCGCGAGCAGTCCCTCGGGACCCGCTTCCGCCTCGAGTGGCATGACGAGCAGGCTCCTCATGTTGGTTGTCTCCAGGGCCTCGTGATGCCCGCGGGTTCCGGCGGGGGCCTGTTTGAGGTCCTCTATGTGTATCGGACCGGCTTTCTCAAGCGATTCCATCCAGGCGGCGAACACTTCCTGGGGGAGCAGCGTAAGGCGCGTCTGCAAGCAGACCTTCTCCCGTCGCCACTCGTATCTGTCGGCGGATGCTCTGCCGTCGTCGGGTGCGAGGTAGAGCAAGGCATTGGATGCGCCGCTCGCACGGCAGATGTCCTTGAGGGAATCACGGATGGCTTCGCCGAGGCCGCTCCGCCCTATGAACCTCTTGAGTACCGATACGAGCGTGCGGCAGTAGTCCGGCTGGTTTTCACGCGTCGTGTCGCGTTGCATGACGCCTGTTCCCGTGGAACCGGTTTCGCCCTTCATTGTGCCTCCTCCCAGGTCAAGTGCGGCAGCGGCCCGGACGCGTGCTCTGAATGGAGTAGGTGAATCTCCCTCCCTTCCCCTATTTTCGTCAAGAAGGGTGCAGGGCCTGAGTTTTTTGTCGATCGGGGCGGGCGCGGCCCCGGCGCCGTTTCCGGTGGAACGGGGCCGGCCGACGTGCTATAAGCTTGTCCGTACACCGTGGCGGGGAATAGGCCTGGGTGCGTTCCGTCCGAAAGGAGGCAACAATGGGCTCCGCTTCGAGACCGCCGACTTTCCGCGGGGCGGTCATTCCCCTCGTGCTCATGCTCGCCGTCGCCTCGGCATCGGGGCCGTGCCTGGCGGACGGGGAGATACTGAGTCCAAAGATTGCAAGACTTTACCAGATGCTGGAGCAGGCGAGGCCGGGCGAGGCGGACGCCGTCATCAGCGCCATGATAGAGGAGAACCGGGACCGCTTCCCCCTCGTCGAGGACAGCCTGGCGACTTTCGTGTATTACGGCAGGGTGGGTCTCCGGGTGACGGTGCCGTCCGATCTCAACCGCTGGAACGTCAAGATGGACGAGATGACGCGCGTCGGGGACACCGACTTCTTCTATCTCACGCTGGAGCTCCCAAGGGACGCCCGTATCGACTACAAGTTCCATGTCGACGGGGCCTGGATGCTGGATCCCCTCAATCCCAGGACGGTGACGGGCGGGTTCGGTCCGAATTCCGAGCTCCGCATGCCCGACTACGTCTTCCCGGCGGAGATCGTGCCCAACGATACCATACCGCACGGCGTCGTCGAGGCGCATCACTTCGAGAGCGGCGTCATGAACAACTCCAGGAACATCCATGTGTACACCCCGGCGGGGTATGATGAGGACGCCTCCTACCACACGGTGTACGTCCAGGACGGGGGCGAGTACATCAGCCTCGGCTCAATGGTCGACATCCTGGACAACATCATATACGAGGGCAGGATTCCGCCGGGCATAGCCGTACTCATAGACCCGGTCGACAGGAACTTCGAATACTGGGCCAATCCCGATTACGAGCGCATGGTAGTCGAAGAGATACTGCCCTTCATCGGCGCCAGGTACGCCGTCGCCGGCGAGCCGGAGAAGACGGCGATCATGGGGGCCTCGCTCGGCGGGGCCATGTCGCTCCTCATCGCCGCCGACCATCCCGACGTCTTCGGGAAATGCGGTTCGCAGTCGGGGGCGTTCGGGCTCGACGGGGGAATGCTGTATGACAAGATGGAGAAGACGGCCGGGCAGCCGATCGACTTCTACCTGGACACCGGCGTCATAGGCGACCTCGACGCCGAGAACAGGCGCATGAGGAACATACTCGAGATGAAGGGCTACGATGTCATGTACCGGGAGTTCAACGAGGGGCATTCCTGGGGCAACTGGAGGGCGCATATCGACGATATGCTCGTCTTCTTCTGGGGCAAGGAGGTGAAAGAATGAGGATGAATGAAACCCGGAGTGTACGCGCCGCCGTCGTGGCGCTGCTGTTGGCCTGCGTGCCCGCATCATCGGTCGCGCTCTGTGCGACGGCCGGCCGGCCGGACGTGGTCGCCACATTTTCGATAGTCGGCTATGACCCGGAGACCGGCGAGGCGGGCGTCGCCGTCGCTTCCAAGTTCCTGGCCGTGGGTTCCGTCGTCCCGTGGGCGGAGGCCGGCGCGGGCGCCATCGCCACGCAGGCGCTGGCCAATACGACCTACGGCCCGAGGGGGCTCGCGCTTCTCAAGCGTGGGCTCGACGCCCAGGCCGTGCTCGATTCGCTCATCGCCGCCGACGAGGGGCGGGACGAGAGGCAGGTCGGCATAGTCGACACCCACGGCGGGTCCGCCACGTACACTGGCAAGGCATGCATTGCCTGGGCCGGCGGCAGGAAGGGCGAGCACTACGCATGCCAGGGCAACATACTCGTGGACGAGAAGACCGTCGACGCCATGGCGAGGGCGTTCGAGGAGGCCTCGGGCCCGCTGGCGACGAGACTGCTCAGGGCGCTCAAGGCCGGCGAGGACGCCGGCGGGGACTCGCGCGGCAGGCAGTCGGCCGCCATCTATGTCGTCAAGGAGGGAGGCGGCTACCTGGGGCTCAACGACAGGTACATCGACCTCAGGGTGGACGATCACGAGGACCCCGTGACCGAGCTCATGCGCCTGCTGTCGATACAACTGGCCTACAAGGCCCTGTCCCGCGGTGCGGCCCTCAGGGAGTCCGGCGATATCAAGGGCGCCATCTGCGAGCTCGAGTCGGCCGAACGCGTCTGCCCGGGTGTGGCATACCTTCACTATGACCTTGCCTGCTACTATTCGCTCGCGGGGCGGAAGGGCAAGGCGCTCGAGGAGTTGGAGAAGGCGATCGCCATCGACCCCGAGATCAAGAAGATGGCCGCGGACGACGAGGATCTCCAGGAAGTGAGGGGCGAGACCAAGTTCAAGGTCCTGACCCAATAGACGGGGTCAGAGCTCAAAATGCACAGTCCCGGGTGGGTGGGGTCAGACCCCAAGGGGGTCAGACCCCTTTGACCCCGTGCGCATGCTTGACTTGGGCGGGGCATGGTGGTATGATACTCACGAGGAGCGGGACGCTGAGGCGTCCCTTTTTGCATTTTCTTGGAGGGTTTGATGCGGAAGCGCTATCTATCGGCGCTGGCCTTCATGTGCCTGGTGCTCACGGCCGGCGCCGCCAGTCCGGCGCGCCGGGTCGTGCTCGTCGAGCAGGCGACAAACGCCGGCTGCGGCTGCGCAGGAGTCCTCGACCCGGGCATGGACTCGCTCTTTGCACGCTACGGGCACGAGGCGATCGTCTGCGTGAGGTACAACGGCAGCAGCCCCTGGGCCTACGACGAGCTTTACAACGACAACCCCACCGAGATAGACGCCCGCATGGACTATTACCCGATGACCCAGATGCCCACGATCGTGATCGACGGCGAGCTGACCCCGCGCGTATGCGAGGCGAGCTCCCTTCCGGCGAGGTTCGAGGAGCGTTTCGCAGTGCCGAGTCCGCTCGTCTTGACCGCGGCGGGGTCCATGGACGCGGACTCCTTCTACGTCGACGTCCGCGTGGTCGCCGAGCAGGACCCTCTGGGCGACACGCTCGCCCTCAGGGTGGCCGTGGTGGAGGACAGCATCTACTACGAGGCGCCCAACACCAAGACGTACTGGAACTACACCTTCAGGACCATGCTGCCCGATGTCGGCGGCTTGGCCTTCTCGATAGCCGCCGGCGAGACGCTGGACTTCAGGTTGCGCGTCGCCCTCGACCCGGGATGGGATGCGGGGAGGGTGTCGGCGGTCGCCTTCGTCCAGGACGACGACAAGTCGGTGCTGCAGGCGGCTACGACGGTGCCCCGCCGCGACTCGTGGGCCCTCTACTACGGCGGCGACAGGGGCGACCTCGTGCTCTCCGGGTACTCAGCGGCGTTCCC
>JALGWA010000203.1 GCA_025774425.1 bacterium | reverse complement strand
AGTACCGGCCCTTTCGCGGCTTCCATGACCCCGGACGCCGGCAGGCCGCGCTACATGAGCCCGAGTATGACGTTCATGTACGGCGCGACGTGGCGGTAGAACTTCCTGTAGCCCTCGCAGAGGTAGTTGAGGCCGGGTTCACCGTCGGGCGTCTTGATGAAACGGTGCTTCGGGCAGCCTCCCCGGCAGGCGAAGAGCACGTCGCACTCGCGGCAGCGGCGTGGGAGCGTGGTCTCCTTGAGGGCGCCGAATGCGACCTGCTTCTCGGAGTTGACCATTTCCCCGAGGTCGTCGGTGAGAATGTTCCCGAGCCGGTAGTCCGGGTACATGAAGTGGTCACACGAGTAGACATCGCCGTTGTGTTCGATGATGAGGGCCCTGCCGCATCGCTTCAGGAAGAAACACGACGCGGCGGGCAAGCCGGCGTAGGCCGTGAGCGTCCACTCGAAGTTCATCACGAACGTATCACCGACATCGTTCCGGACCCATTCGTCGAACACGCCGATCATGAAGTCGCCGTAGTGCTCGGGGCGCACCGTCCAGGCCGTGACGGCGCTCCAGACGTCCTCCCCGTCGAGTGCCGGAGGAGCGGCGAGCTCCAGCCCGAGCTCCTCCGAGGCACGATCGGGCAAGCGCTCGACTATTGGAATGAACTGGATGAACTCGACGCCGTTGCTCCTGAGGAACCTGTAAACGTCGCGGGGCCGGCCGGCGCTTTCCTCGTTGACGCAGGCGAGCACGTTGAACTCGACGCCGTGCTTCTTGAGCAGCGCGAGGCCGCGCATGACCCTGTCGAAGCTCGGTCGGCCGCCGCGGTCCACTCTGTAGCGGTCATGTATCTCGCCGGGCCCGTCCAGGCTGAGGCCCACGAGGAAGTTGTTCTTCGCCAGGAAGCGGCACCACTCGTCATCGAGAAGGGTTCCATTGGTCTGGATGGTGTTCACAATGGCCTTGCCGCGCGGGGCGTACTTGCGCTCGAGCGCGACGGCCTTCTCGAAGAAGTCGACGCCGAGCATCGTGGGCTCTCCGCCCTGCCAGGCGAAGATGATCTCGGGCACGCGCGGGTCCTGGGAAGCGATGTTCCCCCTGATATACGCCTCGAGCACCTCGTCCGGCATGCGGTACTTCTCGCCGTCCGGAAAGAGCGCCTCCTTCTCGAGATAGAAGCAGTATTCACAGTGCAGGTTGCACACCGGCCCTATTGGCTTGGCCATTACGTGGAACCCGAGAGGGCCTTCGTCTTCTCTTACTTCTTTTCCCATGCCCGCCCTCCCTGCGGCCGCCCCGCGCCTATCTCACCCAGGCGATGCCCAGGCAGAGGGAGGGGTACGAATGGCTGGTGTTGTCGCCCGACTTGAAGGCGTGATTGTACTTGACGCCCAAGTTCAAGTAGGCTCCGAAGCTGAGGCCGTGGTACAAGCCGACCTCCGGGCAAAGGCCGATGTGCCAGTTGGTCGTCTGGTAGACCCCAGTCCCGAATTCCAGCCTCTTCTCTATCCAGTACGCCCCGGCGCCGAGACCGACATAATACATCGTGCCCTTGCCGTACCTGGCGTCTCCCCACTGGTAGTAGTAAGTCAGAAGCACCGGCGAGGAATAGACGCGGTGGAACTGATGGCCGGTGACGTCGCCGTTCTTGACCTGCCAGGTTCCGTCGAGCTGCTCGTGGAAGACATTCCAGTGCCAGGTGAACCCGACGGCCGTGTGCTCGCCGCGGAACCACCTCGCCTCGACCCCCAGACCCCGGAAGCTCGTGCCGCGCGTGAACTCCCCGGTCTCCCCCACAGGTACGGATATGTCATAGGTGAAACCGCCGATTCCGTTACCGGCCCTGGCCGCGGCGGCGAGGCCCAGAACCAGGATGCCGGCGACGATCGCCGTTCTCATGCCGGCTATCCTCCTCTCGTCTTCGCGACGGATCGCTAGTCGGTGGCCAGGTAGGGCGATTGCTCGAAAGCCTGGTTTATGTTGTCGGTGAGTCTGTCCTCGGCGCCCCCGGGTGTGTCCACCATTATGCCGTTTATGGAACCGGTCCAGTAGATCCGGATGTAAGGTTCCTCGGGCTCTTCGACTTCCGCCTTGTTGAACATGTCGATGAAGATCGATCCGGCTCGATAGAGCATTTCCACCGGATACGGGTAATACGTTCCCCAGTCCGGTCCCCATGAAGGGGGCAGGTACCAGTCCCACATGTCCTGCCAGTCCTCGGACGAGTTGGCCAGCCACTCGCTCAGCGTCACCCAGACGACGACGTAGACGTCGGGCGGGTCGGCGATGGGATCGCTCGCCTCCGTGTAGCCGAGGGCCTCGAGGTTGGTCCTGACCAGGTCGAGTACGAGATCGTCATATTCCCTGGAAAGGTCCGAGCTCGCCGTATCGGCCGGGTCACGGAAGTGGACTATGGTGTCGGGCATGGCGTAGGTGCCGAATTCCGTGAAGTCCACCTCCGGGTCGTAAAAGGTGGCGACTACGTCATAGTCCCGGACCGTGTTGAAGCCCGAGTCAGGTGAGCATGAGAAAAGGAGGACGAGCACGGCCGCCAGGGCGCCCGCCCCGGCGAGACCCCGCCGCAGGCGACTCCTCCGCATGCATGTGTTTCCCATGAATCGCTCCTCCATTGTAATCGGTACGGACCCAGCCCCCCGCACGCGACCGCCCTTCCGGAGGGCAGAGCAGATTATCGCCCATGCGATGCGTCTAATCAATTGAAATGTGGGGTGTGCATTCCGGGCTCTCACCCCACGGGGCTTTTCGCTTGACACGGAAAGGGGGGATTGTTAAAGTGGCGCGGACTCGAGAGGATAGGTGTATTCAGCCTTTGGCATGAGACCACCTTGCGAAGGGGGTGATCGGTGATGCTTATGCGGCGGTTGGTGATTACGACCGCGGTTCTGGCTTTCGCGGCTTCGTTCTTCGTCGTCGGGTGCGGGCCCAAGCCGCCCTGCCCGGTGCCGCCAGAGCAAGTCAGGGCAGCCCAGGACCAGACGAGCCAGGTGAAGGCGGATCTCGACGCGGCCAGCACCGAGAAGGCGGCGCTGGAGAAGGAGCTCAAGGACAAGCAGGCTCAGCTCAAGAAACTCAAGAGTCAGGATCTCGAGAAAGAGCTCGAGATGCTCAAGAAGGGAAGCGGGCGATAGGAGGCAGCGAGATGAAGACACGGTTTTTCATTGTGCTCGCCGCGATGTCGCTCGTAGCAGCCCTTTCAGCGACGAGCGTTCTTGCGGCTGACGTTTCAAGAGGCCAGTTTTACACCGAAGAGGAATACCAGAAGCTGTCCGGGGACGAGAGAGAGGCCTATTGCAGCCAGCTGGCCGACGAGAAGGCCAAGCAAGCGGACATGCTCTCGGACTACCAGGGCCGGCTGGAGGCCGAGCAGAAGGCCATAGCCGACCTCAAGGCGAAGATCAAGAAGGTCGACGCCGAGCTCAATCCGCTCAAGAGCAAGGCGGCCGCTCTCCAGAAGGAGATCGACTACTACAACTCTCTGCCGACCCAGTGGACGGTGAAACGCGGTGAGTCCTTGTACAAGATCTCGAGCTACGAGGAGATCTACGCGGACGGTACCAAGTGGCCCAGGATCTACAGGGCCAACAGAGACCAGATAGAGGATCCGAACCTGATCTATGTCGATCAGGTCCTCGCGATCCCGAGAGGTCTGCCGACGACGCATACCGTGGTCGCCGACGAGTACCTGGCGAAGATCGCGGGCTACTGGGAGATCTACGACGATTGGCGCCAGTGGACCCGCATCTACGAGGCCAACAAGGACAAGATTTCGGACCCTGATCTGATTCATCCGGGTCAGGTAATCGACATCCAGAGGTAGTTCCTCCGGTCATCAATTGGGCGAACGGAAGGGATTGTTGGGTAAGACAGTAGACTTGGGAAGCTCCTGGTCCGCCGTGCGGACCGGGGGCTTTCCGTTTGAGGGTCTCACGTGGGCGACACCATAAGCAGGGAGATCAGCCTGGCCGGGATCGACCAGGTCGCGCTCTTCGGCGAGAACGACGCCAACTTGAGGCGGCTGCGCGAGGAATTCAAGGTCAAGCTCGTCGCCAGGGGCGAGAAAGTGCTCATCGAGGGCCGCCGCGCGCAGGTG
>JALGWA010000202.1 GCA_025774425.1 bacterium | reverse complement strand
TCGCAGTGGTAGACCTCGGTCATCGACTCGCTCGGCACCGGCCCCGACCCCGCCGGGGCGGCGAGCGAGGCTTCCTCTCCGCAGTACGGGCAAGTGTCGCCCTCGACCGTCCTTCCACAGGTAGGACATTCCATCATCTGACCTCTCCGTCCCTGAAGGCGGCCGGACGATGAGCCGGCCGCGCCCGTCAGTCGACGACTTCGTAGTCCGCGTCGACGGCTTCGTCTCCCCCGCCTTCAGCCTTCTGTTCGCCTCCGCCCGAAGGGCCCGCCTGGGCGCCCGCGCCGGCGGCCTGCTGGTAGGCGGCCTGGGCCACCTGTCCGGCCGCCTGCATGAGAGCGTCCGCTGAGGCCTTGATCTCGTCGACGTCGCTGCCCTCCAGAGCCTGCTTGGTCCGGCTTATGGCCGCCTCGACCTTGGCCCGGTCTTCCGCGGAGACCTTGTCGCCCATCTCGGCGAGATTCTTCTCCGTCTCGTAGACGAGCTGGTCGGCGCGGTTTCTCGCCTCGACCTCCTCGCGTCTGCGCTTGTCTTCGGCACTGTGGGCCTCGGCGTCCTTCACCATCTTCTCGATTTCCTGCTCGGTAAGTCCACTCGAAGCCTCGATCCTGATCGACTGGGCCTTGCCCGTCGCCAGGTCCTTGGCCGACACATTTAATATACCGTCGGCGTCGATGTCAAATGTAACTTCGATCTGCGGTACTCCCCTCGGCGCGGGCGGCAGCCCGGTCAGGTGGAATTTGCCGATCGACTTGTTGTAGATGGCCATGTCGCGCTCGCCCTGGAGCACGTGCACTTCGACGCCCGGCTGGTTGTCCTCCGCCGTCGTGAATATCTCCGACTTGCGCGTCGGTATGGTCGTGTTGCGCTCGATCAGCCTGGTGAAGACGCCGCCCTTGGTTTCGATACCGAGCGACAGCGGCGTGACATCGAGAAGCAGCACATCGCGCACGTCACCGGCGAGCACGCCGCCCTGGATCGCCGCGCCGATCGCGACGACCTCGTCGGGATTGACGCCCTTGTGAGGGTCCTTGCCGAAGATCTTCTTGACCGCTTCCTGCACGGCCGGCATCCTCGTCTGCCCGCCGACGAGGATCACCTCGTCGATGTCGGAGGCGGCCAGACCGGCGTCCTGGAGCGCCTTCTTGCACGGCCCGACCGTCCGCTCGATCAGGTCATCGACGAGCTGCTCGAGCTTGGCGCGGGTCAGCGTGATGTTGAGGTGCTTGGGACCGCCCGAGTCGGCCGTGATGAAGGGCAGGTTGATCTGGGTCTCGAGCGCGCTCGACAGCTCGCACTTGGCGCGCTCGGCGGCCTCCTTGAGACGCTGCAGCGCCATCGGATCGCTCTTGAGATCGATGCCCTGGTCCTTCTTGAATTCGGCGGCGAGCCAGTCGATGATGCGCTGGTCGAAGTCGTCGCCGCCGAGATGCGTGTCGCCGTTGGTCGCGCGAACCTCGAAGACGCCGTCGCCGATCTCCAGGATCGAGATGTCGAACGTGCCTCCGCCGAGGTCATACACGGCGATCTTCTCGTCCTTGCCCTTCTTGTCGAGGCCGTACGCGAGGGAAGCGGCGGTGGGCTCGTTGATGATGCGCTTGACGTTGAGCCCCGCTATCCTGCCGGCATCCTTGGTCGCCTGGCGCTGCGAATCGTTGAAGTAGGCGGGTACGGTGATGACCGCATCCGTCACCTTCTCGCCCAGGTAGTCCTCGGCCGTCTGGCGGAGCTTCTGGAGAATCATGGCCGAGATCTCGGGCGGCGAATGCTCCTTTCCGCCCGCCCTGACCCTGGCGTCGCCGTTGGGACCCTTCACCACCTCGTACGGCACCTCGCTTATCTCCGACTGCACCTCATCGAACTTCCTTCCCATGAAGCGCTTGATGGAGTAGACCGTGTTCTCGGGGTTGGTGATCGCCTGGCGCTTCGCCGTGAGCCCGGCCAGTCTCTCGCCCGTCTTTGTGAAGGCCACGACCGACGGCGTCACCCGGCTGCCCTCCTGGTTGGTGATGACTACCGGCTCTCCCCCTTCCATGACCGCCACGCAAGAGTTGGTGGTCCCCAGGTCGATTCCGATTATCTTTCCCATGCTCCTCTCCTCCGCCGTGCCCGGCTCGCGCATGCGGGCCGGTCCGGTTTTGCGTTGTATGTAGTCCGTTTCGCAGGAGATGCAACCCTTGTGCCACACGCCTCCGGCGACGGCGCAACCGCGTTACTCGTTCATACTCAAGGGATTACGGCGCCGGGGCATGCGGCGGCGATGGTGCGGCGCCGGGGCCGCTATGCCGTTCTGGCAGGAAAAACCGGCTTCTCTGGCAGGTTGAGGCCTCCGACGGGCCTGCAGCGACGGCCGCGGGCGACGCCTACTCGGGAGTGCCGATGGAGTTGACGTAGGGATAGCAGGGGATGATGGCGAAATCCACACCCATCTCCTCCCTGAGATTCCGGGCCTCGTCGAGGCAGTCATAGGGCACGGCCAGATACACCTTGACGCCCGGCTTGCCCGTGAAGGCGATGATCTGCCTCCTCGTATCTTCGGTCCCCACGGTCGACGAGGTCTCGACCTCGATCAGCCGGACCTCGTCTTCCTTGACGGCCTCGATGTCGGGTACGAGACCTTCGATGGGCGCGGGACTGCCCCGAAGTCCGCCGACATGGTCCGCCTTGACCTCGAACCCGTCCTTCTCCAGCGAATTGACCAGCACATTGGCTAGCAGAAAGTGCATCAACTCTTCGATCTGGTCACGCTTGGCCATTTGTCCTCCCTTTGCAGGCGTTCGCCGGCCTCGCCGTCACGCCGCATTGACCCGCGCCGCCAGGCGCCCGCGCGCCGCAACATCGAACCGAGCTCGCGCGCTCCCAGCGAGTCGCCGTCGTCGGCCATGACGACGGCGCGGCTCAAGACGTTCTTGAGCTCGTGTATGTTGCCTTCCCACGTCGATCGTCGGAGCAGGGCCTCGGCCTCCCGGCTCAGGCTCCTTATCCGCTTGGACTCCCGTCTCGAGTAGAGGCCGACGAAGTAGCGCGCCAGCGGCACGATGTCGGCCTCCCGCTGCCGGAGCGGCGGGACCCTGATCCGGACGACCGAGATCCTCATGTAGAGCCGGCCCGAGAAGCGCCCGGCCCTGGACTCGTCGAGCAGGTTCCTGTGACTGGAGAATATGAGCCGCGCCGGGGTCACGCGCGCCCTGCCGGACGCGGCCCGGCTCTCGCGGGCGTCGAGATAGGCGAGCAACACGCGCTGGCTCAGGGCGTCGAGGAGATCCACGCCCCTCACGTATACGGTCCCCCGGTCGCCCTCCCGCGCCTCGAGGAAGGCGACGACGCGCTTGCCCTCCCCGCCCGGCCGTGTCTCCGGCCTGCAGAAGATGCTCGCGAAACCCAGCGACGCCGCTTCCGACGCCTCGTGAATACGGCGCGCGAAATACATCTTGCCCACGCCGCACTCGCCCTCGACGAGCACATTCGCCCGGCACCGTGCGGCCTTCCCCACGAGGTTCTGCACGGCGCGCATCCGCCGGTCCCTGCTTGTCATTTCACCCCCACCTCCCGGCACCCCGACACCATCACCCGGCCCCTGGGTTCTGTTCCGGTACTAGACGACGGCGGCCATACAGTCCGCCAGGGCGTCAACAGCGTTCCAGAACAATTCGAGGATGATGGATGTCGGGGCGACGGGCTCGCAGCTCGGATTGATCTGTTCCGGGTCCCCCTCCTGGGTGGACTCGTCACCATCACCAGCCATGCAGACGGCGGTGCTGGCACCGATCGCCGCCGCTGCAACAAGAACCAATACCAGAAACATCACCAATCTTTTCCCGGCCATGGGCGTACCTCCTTTACATGTTCCCGATCGCACTTTCACCCATACCCAAACGCAACTTCCATTCCGTACGTGCCGGGAGTGCGTGACTTTCACCTACTCCAACGCCTTGAAACACAAGAAGATAGGATGAGGTAAAACCCGGAGCCCGGCGCCGGGGCGGCCTCATTCGTACGAGCATACGAGAAGTGGCCTCGCGCCGACCACCCGGCACCCGGCAAAGCAGCCGGATCGCCCGGATCTCCGCGTGAGAGTATTTTAACTCCTATAATATCCGTGTATTAGGGGAAGGG
>JALGWA010000201.1 GCA_025774425.1 bacterium | reverse complement strand
AACCGTCGCCCCCGTCTACATGGAGCATCTCGAGGCCGTCTGCAGGCTGAAGGTCCCCTACATCGTCTTCGCGGGGAGTTTCCCGCGCCGGGCCGAGGTCCGAAGGGCGGGGGAATGCGGGGCCAAGGTGCTCTGCTTCGCCTCCACCAAGTCCATGGCCGACCGCATGCTCGAATACGGCGCCGACGCCCTCATTCTCGAAGGCATGGAAGCCGGCGGACATGTCGGTCGCGTCACGCTCACCATACTCCTCCAGCAGGTGCTGTTCGAAGTGACCGATGTGCCCGTCTTCGTGGCGGGAGGGATCGCGACCGGCCGGATGTGCGCGCACCTGTTCCTCATGGGCGCGGCCGGCGTTCAGTTCGGAACGCTCTTCGCCGTCGCCCGGGAGAGCTGCGCCCATCCCGACTTCAAGCGCGCCTTCATCAGGGCGAGGGCCAGGGACGCCGTGTCGACCCCGGCCTTCGACGGCAGGCTCTCGGTCGTGCCCGTGCGCGCCCTGAGGAATCTCTCCACCGCGGACTTCTCCCGCCTCCAGCTCGAACTCATGGAGAAGCTGGACGCGGGCGAGATCACGGCCGAGGAGTCCCAGCTCAGAGTGGAGGAGTTCTGGGCCGGGCGCCTCCGGGACGCCGTCATCGACGGTGACGTCTCGCACGGGTCGATGATGGCCGGACAGTCCGTCGGCCTGGTCAACGAGGAGATGCCGGTCGCGCGGATCATCGAGCGCCTCGCCGCCGGCACCGAGGCCGAGCTCCGGCGCGTCCGCACCACCCTCACCTGACGGGGTCAGAGCTCAAAATGCACAGTGCTCTGACCCCATCGATTATCCCTACTCCCCTTCCCGGCTTTTGCACACGGTCTGATGCTGCCTCCGCCCGGATTTACTCGAGCAGGCGAATATGTTATAATTCAATAGGTGGGATATCAGCCAAAGGAGAAGATGAGATGAAATACATCCGCTCGAGTCGCCTTTTTTTTCTCGCCCCGCTTGTTGTCGCAGCGGCGCTCCTATCGGCGTCGGCCGGCGGCGCCGACGCCCGGGGCGTCGAGATAAGCGGCGACGCCCGCGCCTGGGGCCGGGAACATGCCAGGGCCTTGGATCCGGTCTATGACGGCGCCTCCGGGCGCGACGCCCTGGGTGATCTCATGGCATTCCACTTCGACCAGGGCGGGGACCGCCTGTCTTTCCGGGTCAGTCTTTACAGGGCGCCCGGCACGCCCGGCTCGGTCCCGCTGCTCGCGGAGGGCTTGCGCGTGTTCGTCCTCATGGACTATGCGGAGGGTGGGACTACCGGCCTCCCGTACGGCATATCGGGCAGGGCGCCCATCATGTGGGACGGCGGCGTGGAGCTGACGCAGCCCGGCGGCAAGGTGCGGGCGCGCATGGTGGATGCGCGCTTCGGCGTGCTGGGGACGGAGCATGTCCGGCGCGTGATCGCCCCCGAGCGGTGGCCCAACCTGGAGGCGGCCATCGATGTTCCCGAGGGCTTCCCCGGCGGGGATGCCGCGGGCGCGGTGAGATTCTATGTGTTCACGGCGTATGAGGGCGAAGTGCTGGACGACCTGGTCGCGGGCAACCGGCCCCTCAGCAACACCCACAATGTCGCCTTCGCCCAGCATCTCAATCAGGGCCTCACCTATACGACGGTCTTCCGGGGCGAGCGCGGCGAGAACGCGGCGTATCCCGGCGACCCCAACAACCCGGATGACGGGGCCGACGAGATCCTCGGTGCCCACGACTGGTACAATCTCCCGCTCAACTGGCATCAGGCGGGCCTGCTCATATCGGCGGCCGAGTGGCATGACCCCGGTTTCAACGACTCGCTGGCGGCCGGCGTGGCCGCGGGCAGATACGAGATACTCTCATCGGCGCTCGGCCAGCACATGATGCCGTTCGTCAGCGACGCCATCAACGGCAAGGCGGTGAGCGTCGAGAACGACATGATCAACACCCTGTACGGCTATACGCCGCGGGTCGCATGGGTGCCCGAGCGGGTCTGGTGTGAAAACCCCGACGTCGACGGCAACGGCATCGACGCCTCGGCGCATGTCATCGACTACATAGGCGACGACTTCACCGACAACGGCATCTGGGCGGTCATACTCGACGATTACGTCCACTGCGGCTACGCCAACGACGTCTACAACGACCACCACATCTACACGTACAACGGGATCAAGGTGTTGCCCCTGGACAATGACTTCGTGGGGCAGGTCAACTGGAACGCGGGGGACGCCTGGAACACCATTCTCGCGGGGACCTCCGACGAGATCATCATCTACGCCAACGACGCCGAGATCGTCGCCGAGGTCTCGCAGGGCGCGGACAACCCGGACGCCCTCAACAACTACATCTGGCTGCTCCAGCAGTGCGCCAACAACAGCGGCGTCGTCGGCGTCTGGAAGCTCACCGACGTCCTGGGCGACGGCGGCTTCACCACCCAGCCGATTACGCTTCAGAACGGCACCTACGGCCTGCTCGGCGAGTGGTACGGCTACGGCGGCGGCAACAACTCCTGGTACGGCGACTGGGCGGCCTACACGGGCGCATCCAACCTCGACGCCCACAGCCCCAAGTGGGATTACGGGACGCAGTGGTCGCACACGCTGGGCAAGATCACGGCCGGGCCGGCCAACAGCCTCAACGAGATGGCGTGGTACGTATTGATGACCAACCTCCACGAGACCGGCTGGCACGACGACGGCGAGATCTCCGGCTGGCAGCATCACTACAGCAACCACATCCGCAGCGCCAACGCGCACGCAGAAGCGGCCCGCTGGGCCGGAGGGCTCTACGCGGACTCGACCGGCGCCTACACCGCCGACTTCGACGACGACGGTACGGACGAGCTCGTCATGTACAATGACCGCGTGCTCGCCGTGTTCGACACCATAGGCGGCAAACTCCAGTGGCTGTTCTGCAAGGGAAGCGGCTACACCTACAGCGTCGTCTCCAACGACAACGTGTACTGGGTTGACACCGACGGTGACTACAACGAGACCAACCACGTCGCGGTGCTTTCCGACGTCGGCGTCGGGGGCGTCAACCGGGAGAACGACTTTTACGGTTTCGAGGTGATCACGCCCGCGGGCGGCACGGTCGAGGCGAGGGCGTACACCGCCGGTCTGGAAAAGAGGATGACCCTGACGTCCGGCGACGCTTACCTCAAGGTGCAATACCGGGCAAGGGGCAAGACCGTCTATGTGAAGAACGGCTTCTGCCCCGACTGTCTCGATCTCACGTGGTCGGGCAAGTCGGTCGAGCGCCTGTGGGATCCCGACGGAGGCGGCTACTTCGGCTACAGGAACACAAACAGCGACGCCACGGGCGCGATCGTAGTCGGCGCGGCCGGCGCGACGCATAACTTCCAGTTCGAGGCCACGTTGCTCACCGGGGACGAGTTCTACGGCCGCTCCTCCTTCGAGGTCTACGTTTACGGCGGGTACACCAGCCCCGAGGACGGCATGGGATACATCCCCGAGCTCAAAGCGCTGCGCGACAGCCTAGTGGACTGCATGGCCCCGCTCCCGGTGAGCGGCGTGTTCTACCCGACCAACGACAACCTGGTTCTCGACTTCGACGAGGACGTCGACGCATCGACCGTCATCGTGACCGGCTTCGGCCTCGACGACGATGACGACGGCATAGCCGATGTGACGCTCACGAGCGCGGACAGCGTGGCGACCACCGGGCTCGCCTCCCGCGTGAGCTTCGACCTGAGCCCGGCGACCGCCGCGGCCATAGAGGCGCTCACCGGGGATATCGAGCTCCTGATGGCGCCGGCGACCGTCGAGGACGCAGCGGGGAATCCCAACGAAGAGGTCACGAATGAAGATGACGTCCCGGTCGCCGTCGCCCCGCCGACCAAGGTCCAGATAGACGGCTACCTGCCCGACGCCGACTGGGAGTGCCCCCGGCTCAAGCTTGAGGACTGGTGGGACTCCGCATGGAACGGCACCGCCCCCGGCGACACCAACGAGATAAACGTCGTCTTCGTCGATTGGGACTCGACCTACCTGTATCTCGGCATACGCGGACATGTATCGGGGAACTCCTGGATACTCTACCTCGACACCGACGTCGACGGGCCCGACGGCTACACCGATCTCACGCGGATCAACCACTGGGAGAGAGGCGCGACCTTCACGGCGACGGGCTTCAAG
>JALGWA010000200.1 GCA_025774425.1 bacterium | reverse complement strand
TCGCGGACTTTCCGAAGTTGGTCGATCCCCGCACGGGAAAGTCGCTCATGGAGCGGACCATACTGATCGCGAACACGTCGAACATGCCGGTGGCCGCGCGGGAAGCGAGCATCTACACGGGGATCACGATTGCCGAGTACTACAGGGACATGGGATACAACGTCGCGGTGATGGCCGATTCCACCTCGCGCTGGGCCGAAGCCCTGCGGGAGCTGTCCGGCCGGATGGAGGAGATGCCGGCCGATGAGGGCTTCCCGTCGTACCTGCCCACCCGTCTGGCCGGCTTCTACGAGAGGGCCGGCGCGGTGGAAACGCTCGGCGGGGCGACGGGTTCGATCACGACGATCGGCGCGGTCTCGCCCCCCGGCGGCGACTTCTCCGAGCCCGTCACCCAGCATACCAAGCGCTTCGTGAGAGCCTTCTGGGCCCTCGACAAGCAGCTGGCCAATGCCCGGCATTACCCGGCGGTCAGCTGGCTTGACAGCTACAGCGAGTACACGGAGGACGTTCTCCCCTGGTGGAACGAGAAGACCAACGACGAATGGGAGGGCCTGAGGACCACCATCATTTCCGTGATGCAGAGGGAGGCGAGGTTGCAGAGGGTAGTGAAGCTGGTCGGCGCGGATGTGCTGCCCGACAGCCAGCGACTCGTCCTCGAGACCGCCGACATTTTCAAGAACGCCTTCCTGCAGCAGAGCGCCTTCGATGAAGTCGACGCCTTCTGTGTGGCGGAGAAGCAGTATCTCATGCTCAAGGTGATCGTCAGGTTCTATGAGCTGGCGACCGAGGCCATAAACAAGGGCGCGACGCTGCTCAGCATAAAGAAGCTCAAAGCGGTGCGCAGCATAACGCGGATGAAGTACGACTATCCGAATGAGGAAGCGGACAAACTCAACGATTTCCTGAAGAAGCTGGAGAAGTCATTCGATGAGCTCACCGACATCTACTCCTGATCCGGAAGCGTACCGGCTGCTCGACCGGCGCGAGTACGTCGGCGTCAGCGAAATATCGGGCGCGGTTGTTGCGATCAAGAACATACACAACGTCGGCTACAATCAGCTCGTCGAGATAGTCGACGCCCGTGGGAAGTCGCGCCTGGGAATGACCCTCGAGGTCTCGGAGGGCGCCGCCGTCATCCAGGTCTTCGAGGGCACGTCTGGGCTCAGGCTGGACGACACGCGCGTGCGCTTCCGTGGTGAGCCCCTGATGGTGGCGGTCTCGGAGGAGGTTCTCGGCAGGGTTTTCGACGGGCTGGGTCGTCCGGCCGACGGCGGGCCCGAGCCCGTTGGCGAGCCGAGGGACGTCAACGGTCTTCCGGTCAATCCCACCGCCCGGGAGTACCCGCGCAAGTTCATCCAGACGGGGATATCGGCGATAGACGGCATGAACACGCTCGTCAGGGGGCAGAAGCTGCCCGTCTTTTCCGGCAGCGGCCTTCCGCACATGAAGATCAGCGCACAGATAGCGAGGCAGGCGAAAATAGTCGGTGAAGAGGCGGGGTTCGCCGTCGTATTCGCCGGCATGGGCATCAAGCATGACGAGGCGATGTTCTACATCAGGAACTTCGAGGAATCGGGGGCGATGGAGAGGGTCGTGGTCTTCCTCAGCCTGGCCGACGCCCCGTCGGTCGAGCGGCTCGTGACTCCCCGCGCCGCTCTCACCGTCGCCGAGTACCTCGCCTTCGATCTCGGGATGCACGTGCTGGTGATCCTGACAGACATGACCAACTATTGCGAAGCCTTGAGGGAGATATCGACCGAGCGCGAAGAGGTCCCCAGCCGCAAAGGCTACCCGGGGTATCTTTACAGCGATCTGGCCAGCATTTACGAGCGGGCGGGCATGATAAAGGGCAGACCCGGCTCGATTACGCAGATCCCCGTCATCACGATGCCGAACGACGATATCTCCCATCCTGTGCCGGACCTGTCCGGGTACATCACCGAGGGCCAGATCGTTCTCGAGCGCGACATGAGCCAGAGGGGGATCTACCCGCCGATCGCGGGGCTCCCGTCACTGTCTCGACTGATGAAGGACGGGATCGGCGAGGGCATGACGAGGGCGGACCATGCGCATCTCGCCAGCCAGCTCTTCGCGGCGTATGCGCATGTCAAGGACATACGCGCGCTCGCGTCGGTCATCGGCGAGGAGGAGCTGACCCCCCTCGATCACAAGTACCTGGAGTTCGGCAAGACCTTCGAGCGGGATTTCGTGAGCCAGGGCTTCGACGAAGACAGGTCTCTGGTAGAGACCCTTGACCTGGGATGGAAAGTGCTCTCCATCCTCCCGCGGGAGGAGCTCCACCGCGTGACGCCGGAGGAGCTCGATGAGCACTATCAGGGTTAGAACCCGGCCGGGTCGAGGATAACGGGTGGAGGAGAGAAGTGGCACGCTACGAGGTCGCGCCCACGCGCACGAATCTGATGAAGCTCAAGGACGACCTGGCCTTCGCGAAGGAAGGTTACGAGCTCCTCGAGCAGAAGCGCGAGATTCTCATCGTCGAGCTTAAGCGCTTCACGGCGAGGGCGATCGAGGCGCAGAAGCGAGTGGATGAAGAGCTGGCGGCCGCCTATGCGGCGCTCCGTGAGGCCGAACTCGCGAGCGGCCTGTCCGGCGTGACCTCGTCGGCCCGTGCCGTCAACGTCCGGGCCGACATCAAGCTGAGGATGAGGCGTGTGATGGGGGTCAGCATTCCCGCCGCGAGTCTCGACCTCGAGGATGCTCCGCCCTATTTCGGGCCTCAGGGCACCTCGGTGTGGACGGACGAAGCGATCGTCAGATTCAAGAACGCCCTTGCAGCCGTCGCCCAGCTCGCTGAGGCGAGGATCTCGGTGATCCGCCTCGCCAGGGAGATACACAAGACGATGAGGCGCGTCAACGCGCTGGAGCACGTCTTCATCCCCGATTACAGGGAGACCATCAAGTACGTTCAGGATTCACTCGAGGAAGCAGACAGGGAGTCGTTCTTCATGACGAAGATCGTCAGGGATCGGCTCGAAGCCGGCAGGAGGTGAGGTTATGGGCGTGGCGCCTCTGGGTAGAATACTGATCGCCGTGGATGCCACCGAGGCGTCGCTCGTCGCAGCAAGGTACGGCATCGCGCTGGCCAGGACCTACGGGGCAGAACTCTACGCGGTCTACGTCATCAACGAGAATCTTCTTCAGGAGCTGCTTCGGGCCAAAGTCTTCATCGAGGGGGAGGAGGTGGACCTCGAGGTCGGCCTCGAAGAAGACGGCAGGAGGTATCTTTCGCATGTCGAGAAGCTCGCCCGGGCCAAGGGCGTCAACGTGACCACCGAGCTCCTCAGGGGGGTGGTGCACCGGGAAGTCGTAGATAAAGCTACCCAAATCGGTGCGGCCCTCATTATTATTGGTGAGATTGAAGAGCCGCTGAGCAGGAAAGATTCCTTCTATGATGAGGGCGAGATGATCCTGCGAAGAGCCAGGTGCCCGGTTCTGATCGCAAAGGGCGAGAGCCTGGTCGACGACATGTACGATTCGCTTTGACATACCTGGGAACTGCGGAGGTAGCGACAATGGTTCTGGCTAATGTAATCACCGAGGCGACGGTGAAGCTGGATGTCTCCGGTGTGGATAAATGGACACTGATAGAAGACCTGGTCGATCTGGTCGCGCGGTGCGGAAGGGCGAGCGACCGGGAGGCTTTGCTTGCGGCGGTGATCGAGAGGGAGGAGCGGGGCAGCACCGGGCTGGAGCGCGGCATAGCGATCCCCCACGCCAGGGCCGAGGGCGTGGACGGGGTCACCGGTGCGCTGGCCGTATCGCGTGACGGCATCGACTTCGACTCAGCGGACGGCGGGCCGGCGCACCTCATTTTCCTGATCGTGGCCGCTCCCCAGGAATCGACCAGGTACCTGAAGACGCTTTCCGCGATCACCGTCATCGGCAAGAGTGAGAGCAGGAGGTCACGCTTGATCTCGGCCTCTTCACCCGGAGAAGTGATCTCCGTACTGGAAGAGAACGACGAGCCTTCCCTATAGTCGGCGGGAACTGTGCGAATGACCTCCAGGGAGAAGTCCCTACTCGTTGCGATGTCGGTGTGTCACGCCCTCGTTCATTCCTATATGCTCGTCTTCCCGACGATCTACAGGTCGATGGGGGAGGGCCTCGACCTCGAGTGCGCCCGTGTCGGCCTCGTGGGCATGGTTTCCTATATGGCCTTCGGAT
>JALGWA010000199.1 GCA_025774425.1 bacterium | reverse complement strand
CGTGTCTCGTGATGGAATACGTCGGCGGGCGCGCGCTCGTCGATCACGTTCGCGAGGCCGGCGTCGACGACCTCCCGCGGCTCGCGGTGCAGGCGCTTGACGGGCTGCGGCACCTGCACAGTCTCGGCGGGACGCACGGCGACCTCAAGCCCGACAGCATAATCGTCTGCGGCCGCACATCCGGCGTCAAGCTCGTCGACGTCGGTTTCGGCGCGGCGGCGGGCGTGAACGTGCCGGCGATCAAGGGGACGCTGCCCTACATGGCGCCCGAGGTCATACGGTCCGAGCCCGCCGACGAGAGAAGCGACCTCTACTCGCTGGGTGTCGTGCTCTACGAAGCCCTGACGGGGGCGTGTCCCTTCGGCGGGAACTCGCCGACGGAGATCATGAGCAAACACCTCGAGTTCACGCCTCCCCCGCCCAGCGTCGTCGCAGCGGGCGTCGACCCGGCCTGGGACGAGGTGATCCTCAGGCTTCTCAGCAAGGAGCCCGCCCGGAGATACGCCGGCGCCCTGGCCGCGGCCGTCGCGGTCGGCAGGGCCCTCGGCGATGCGGCTCTCCCCGCCCGGGAGCTCCGCCCTCCCCGAAGCCTCGTGCACGTGTGGGACATGAAGGGCGGCCTCGTATGCGGGACCCTCTCGAAGAGGCCGGGCACGGCCGTCGTGGTCGAAGGCGCCGCCGGCGCCGGTACGGCGCGGGTGCTGCGCAACGTCGCGGCTCGGCTCAGGTCGTGCGGCACGGGCGTCGTCCACGTCACGCTCGAAGAGGGAGCGCCTGTGTCGGCGCAGGTGATCGAGGCGCTGGCCGGGCGGGGGCGACCGGAAGCGGCAGGCGTCCGGGCGGCCCGCCTTTCGGACTCACGTCTCTTTTCGCTCGAGTCGATCCTGGAGGCCTATGACTTGAGCCTCGGCCGCAGGTACGCCGTCCTCGTCGACGGCGGCTCGAACCTGGACGCGGCCGCGCTCGGGGCGGCGGCCGAGCTCGCCGCCGCGCATCGCGATTCGCTCGACGTGGCGGTCGGCGTTGAGCCGCGAAGCGACGCGCCCCGCATGGACGCCCGGCCCCGGGGCGTCGAGGTCGTGCACCTGGAGACGTTGATGGACGAGGGGATGGCCGAGACGTTGAAGCGCCATTTCGGCGTCAAGGCGGTGCCGGCCGACCTCCTCGAGGCCCTCGTGGGGAACACGCGGGGCGACGCCGTGCTCCTCGAGGAGACGCTGGCCGACCTCTGGAGCAGGGGAGACCTCCGTTACAGGTTGAGCGGCGAAGTGCTCGAGCTGGAGTGGGCGGGGACGACGGCTCTGCCGGGAAGTCTCGCGCAGGCGATCGCCGCCAGGATAGAGGCTCTCGGCGAGGACCCGCTGCGCGCCGCCGCCATGATCGCCCTGGCCGGCGGCAGCCTGGAGCGCGCGGTCGTCGTCGAGGTCATGGGTGCACGCCCGGGCGCCGCGGCCCTGGGCGACCTCACGGAGCGCGACTTGGTGCACGAGACGGGCGGGCCCGGCATGCTCCGCTTCAACCACGCCGCGGCGAGGGAGATCGTGCTCGGCAGGGTCCCTGCCGAGTGGGCGAAGGCGACTGCGCTGCGGCTGGCGCGCGGAATCGAGGGCGCCTCGCCGGGACCGGCGGACTCCTACAGGATCGGCTGTCTCTACCTCGAGGCCGGGCGGCCCGACCTCGCCCTGCCGCGCCTCATCGAGGCGGGCGCCTACTTCGCCCGTTTCTCGATCGGCGACGCGGCACTCGCTTACGGGCGGGCACTCGAGTGCGGGCCCGCGGGGGCGGAGCGCGCCGGGATCGAGGAGAGCCTCGGCGATCTCAAGGTCGTCGAGAGCGATTTCGCCGGGGCACGGGAACATTTCCGGAGGGCCGCCGAGCGAAGACCGGAGGCGGCGAGGAAGCTGGCCTGGGTGGAGGCGCTCGACGGGGGTTACGAACGGGCCGAGCGCATGCTCGGGGAATGCGCCGACGCGGCGGAGAGGCGCGGGGACCGGGTCGAACTGGCGAGGGTGCGCCTTGACCTCGCCTATGTGTACGCGACGCTCGGCAGGATCGATGAGTCCCTGCGGGTGATCGGCGAGGCCCGCCGCTTCTTCGAGGGCCGGCGCATGCCGTTCGAGGCAGGCATGGCCGCCTACCGCGAGGGGATAACTCACATGAGGGCCGGCAGGCCGACCGCGGCCTCGACGGCCTGGCGGGACGCCATACGGCACTTCGAGAAAGCCGGCGACCTGCGCCTCGCGGCCCAGAGTCTCCAGGCGATCGGCATTGCCTGCCGCAAGGAGATGGACCACCGGAAGGCCGAAGAGAGCCTCAAGCGGTCGCTCGAGATATGGAGCGACCTCAAGGGCCTCTCCAATCTGGCCGCGGCCTGCAACTCGTACGCCCAGGTGCTCGTCGAGATGGGCGAGGTCCGGCGGGCGAGGGAGTACGCCGCCGAAGCCCTGCAGTACAACACCCTGGCCGGCCACAGGACGGGCGTGCTGCTGGCCAAGATGCTGGCGGCGATGATCGACCTGGAGACGGGTGACTGGAGGGGCGCCGAGAGCGTGCTTTCGGAGGTCGAGGGAGACCTTCCCGGCGGAGATCTGTTTCTCAAGGCGCAGGTCGAGCGCTACAAGGCCGTGGCGCGCGCCATGGCCGGCGACAGGCGCGCCGCGCTCGACCTCCTCCGCGACAGTTACGAGTCGGCCCATGCGGCCGGCGACGAGGAAGGCAAGTGCCAGGCCCTGCTCGAGAGGGCCGTCGCCCTTGTCCGCTTCGGCGACGCCCGGGGCGCGGCGGAGGCGGCCAGGGAGGCCTTCATCGGGCTCAGCGCCGGATCGTCCCTGCTGCTCGCGGCGCGGGCGCAGGCCGTCCTCGGAGAAGCCCTGTGCCTGGCCGGCGACATGGACGAAGGCCTGGAGAAGTTGGAGGCGGCGAGGGAGAATCTGCTGCCGCTCGGTAAGTCGCGGCACATGGGGAACGCGCTCAAGGGGCTGGCGCGGGCCTGGTGTCTCAAGAGGGACCATGCGACCTTCGCCGGGCGCATGGACGAGTCCCTCCCCATACTCAGGGCTGCCGAGGCGCGTTACGACTACGCCGACGCCCTCCACCTCTGCGGCGTCGAGGCGATGCAGAGGGGTTGTTTCCTGCGGGCCCGGCATTGCCTGGCGGAGGCCGCCCGCATATTCGACAGCCTCGAAGTCGAGGATCTCCGTGAGAAGGTGGTGAAAACGATGCAAGCGGTACCGGACGGCGACATCGAAATCAAAGCGGTGAGTTCGCTCGGCCGGATTTCCCAGACCCTGATCTCCAACAAGGATCTGGACAGCGTGCTCAACACGGCGCTGGACCTGGCCATGGAATACCTTGGGGCCGACCGGGGCGTGCTCATGCTGGCGTCCGGCGGCGAAGGCGACATGGTGACGGTGGTCCAGCGCAAGATGGACGAGGGATCTCTCAGGGACGTCGTCGACATCAGCAGATCCATCGTCGAGTCCGTACGCTCCACCGGCCGGGCCGTGATCGCGACCGACCTCGCCGACGACCCGCGCTTCAGGGACAGCCGAAGCATACGCGCACACAACATCATGTCGGTCATGTGCCTTCCGCTCATGCGCGGCGTGAACCTCGTCTGGTTGATCTACCTCGATACCAGGGGCGTCCCGGCGACGTTCTCGGAGCTCGAGAGGGCCTTCGTGGACGCTTTCGCCAACCAGGTCTCCTTGGCCGTCGAGAACGCGCGCGCCGTGGGCGACCTGCGGACGAGCGTCGAGGACTTGAGGACGCGGGCGGGCGAGAGGTACACCTATGAGAACATCATCGGGCCCGGAAGCAGGATGCAGGACGTGTTCCGCCAGGTGGAGAAGGCCGCGCCGACGGACACGAGCATTCTCCTGACGGGCGAGAACGGCACCGGCAAGGACATGATCGCCGGGCTCATACACGAGCTGAGCCCGCGCAGGAGCGGGCCCTTCGTCATCGTCAACTGCCCGGCCATAGCCAAGGACCTCGTCGAGACGGAGCTCTTCGGCATAGAGAAGAGCGTGGCCACGGGGGTCGCCCCGCGGCCGGGCTTCTTCGAGAGAGCCGACGGGGGCACCATTTTCCTCAACGAGATCGGCGACGTGCCGGCCGCCACCCAGGTCAGGGTGCTGCGCGTGATCGAGAACAAGGAGCTGGAGCGCGTGGGCGGCTCGAGGGT
>JALGWA010000198.1 GCA_025774425.1 bacterium | reverse complement strand
GCGGGGTCGAAGGCGACGCCCATGCCGAGGGCGGTGAGCACGTCGTTCATGAGGAGGTCGTACTCGATCTCGAACTTCGGCAGGTATATCCTCCCGGGCTTCTCGGCGAAACTCCCCGTCCACGCGTCCCAGTTCTCCGCCGTGCAGTCCCCGATCAGCGAGTCGATGTCGACGCCGGGTCGGGGCAGCAGCACCGTCATGCTGTAAAAACCGCAGCCGTAGGGAAGGTCGACGGCCTGGAAGGCGTCATCGGAATAGTACATGTAGGCGCACTCTTCCTCCTCGCCGGGCTGCTGCATCATGTCGCATGCGACGGTCGAGCCGTCCGGCAGGTGGAAGGGTGCCTCCGAGGTCAGGTCGGGATCGAACTCGTATGTCCAGTCGCCGAGGAAATAGATGGCGTTGATGAGATACATGACTACGTCGCCGGATATCGGGGGCTCCAGTATTTCGTCTATCTTGCCCCGCGTCTTCTCCTCCACCCAGGCGTTGATGGTGTCGGCGGCGCCCTCGCTGCCGAAGTCGAGTTCCCTCACTACGGCGTCGAAGTAGGTCGCGCATGTGTCGAGGAACTCCCGCCGGAAGGTCCGACCCTCGCGGTACCAGATGGAGTTGGCGATGGCGAAGGTGGTCCCGGGGTCGAGGTCTCCGAGGAGGTCGATGATGCCCCTGTAGGATGAATTCATCGCAAAGAGATCGAGGCCCGAGAATCCCAGCGTGTTCATCATCGCTTCCAGCGTCGAGCCGGCGGCCCCGTTGGCGGTCATGCCGAGGGCCATGGAGACGCTGAGGGGCGATATGAAGACATTGGTGTCGGTGTCGCCGTCGGCCGCGATCCGGCGGAGGAGGTCGAGGCCGAACGCGTTGAATGAAGAGACCACCTGCTGCTCGGTCCCGGTCAGCGGGCGTGGAAGGTCGACTCCGGGTTCGGTTCCCGTGTCGCCGCAGGAGGAGAGCAACAGCGCCGCCGATACCAGCACGGCCGCCAAGAATCGCATAGCCAGGTATCACCTCCGCCGGTCGGTCACGACCTATTCTAACACATGCTCCGGTCTTCCGCATCACCTAACCGGGGCCGGGCCGGTTGAACGGAGCGGGGCTTTGGTATAGACTGCCCCGGGGTATGCGCATCTGCAAAGGAGATAGGGAATGAGGCTTTTCATTGTCACATTGGTCATTCTCTCCGCCCTGGCGGCGCCCGCGGCGCGGGGAGCGTCGGTCGAGGGCTATTACCGCTATCCGGCCATCCATGACGACTTCATCATCTTCACCTCCGAGGGCGACCTCTACGGGGTGGGCGCCGAGGGCGGGACGGCGCGGCGGCTCACCACGCACCCGGGCCTCGAGTACCGCGCGGCGATCTCGCCCGACGGGCGGACGGTCGCCTTCTCGGCCCATTACGACGGCCCGAGAGAGGTCTACACGATGCCGGTGGAGGGCGGCCTGCCGACGCGGTGGACGTGGGCGGGGGAGTACGAGCACGTGACGGGCTGGACGCCCGACGGCAGGGTGCTCTACACGACCCGCCACTTCTCCACGCTTCCCGACTGGCAGCTCGCCGCGATCGACCTGGAGAGCGGGGAGCGGCGGGTGATCCCGCTCGCCCAGGCCAACGACGGCTGCTTCACCCCCGACGGCCGGACGCTCTACTTCACGCGGCTCCCCTTTCCGGGAAGCCACGCCAAGCGCTACAAGGGCGGCGCCGTGCAGCAGATCTGGCGGTTCACCGAAGGCGCCGGGGAAGCCGAGCCCATGACCGCCGACTACCCGGGCACGAGCAAGACCCCGATGTGGTGGGACGGCCGCGTCTACTTCGCGAGCGACAGGGACGGCACCATGAACATATGGTCCATGGACGAGTCGGGAGGCGACCTCCGGCAGCATACCTTCCACAGCGGCTGGGACGTGAAGACGCCCGCGCTCGATGGGGGCAGAATCGTCTACCAGGCGGGCGCGGATCTCTACATATACGACATCGCCTCCGGCAAGGACAGGCTCGTCCCCATAAGACTGGCCTCCGACCTGGAGCAGGCCCGCGAGAAGTGGGTCACCAAGCCCGCCCGGTATCTCACATCCGTCCACGTGTCCCCGGACGGCGACCGCATAGTCCTGGTCTCCCGCGGGCGCGTGTTCGTCGCGCCGGTGGGGCGGGGGCGGCTCGTCGAGGCGACGCGCAGGAGCGGCGTCCGCTACCGTGACGCCCGTTTCATGCCCGACGGCGCCGACCTCCTGTTTCTTTCCGACGAGACGGGCGAGTTCGAGTTCTGGAAGGTGCGCGCCGACGGCCTGGGCGAACCGGAGAGGATCACGGGCGACGCCGCGGTTTACAGGTACGAGGGCATACCGTCCCCGGACGGCGAGTACATCGCCTACACGGACAAGAACCACGAGCTCTGGGTGCGCAACCTGTCGGGCAGCAGGGTGCTCAAGGTGTCATCCTCCATGGAGGGCGACATCCGGGACCTCGCCTGGTCTCCCGACAGCCGGTGGCTCGCCTTCGTCGAGGATGCGGCCAACTGGAACTCGCAGGTGAAACTCTACAGCCTCGATGATGCCGCCGTCATCGAGCTCACCACCGACAGGGCGGAGAGCCGCAGCCCCGCGTGGAGCCCCGACGGCAAGTGGATCTACCTGCTTTCCGACAGGCACTTCGAGTCCGTGACGCGGAGCGTCTGGGGGACGCGGCAGCCCGAGCCGTTTCTCGACAAGGAGACCAAGATATACATGATCTCGCTCAAGGAGGGGGAGCGCTCGCCCTTCCTTCCTCCCGACGAAGTGACGGCGCGCGCCGGGGATGAAGGCGGCGAGGGCGGCGCGGACGGGGCCGGGGACGCAGGCGAGGGTGTGAGCGTAGAGATCGACTTGCGCGGGCTGCAGACGCGGCTCATGGAGGTTCCCGTTCCGCCTGGCAACTACTCCAACCTCCGGGTCACCGCCCGGCACCTCTACTGGATCGAAGAGACCACGGCCGCGAGCCCCGAGCGGCGCCTCGAGGCCGTCGAGATCAAGAACGAAGACATCGAGGTCAAGACCGTCGTCGAAGGCGTGGACTATTACGAGCTCTCTGGAGACCTCGAGAAGGTGATGGTGAGGCGGGGCGATGACTTCTACGTGTTCGACGCCTCGGGGAGCGGCCCGGGCGACCTCGGCAAGTCCATGGTGAACCTCTCCGACTGGGCCTTCGCGGTGGATCCGCGCGAGGAGTGGCGACAGATGCTCGTCGACGCGTGGCGCATGGAGCGCGACTTCTTCTACGACCCCGGCCTCCACAACGTCGACTGGAAGGCGCAGCTGGACAGGTATCTCCCGCTCGTCGAGCGCGTGAACGACCGCGACGAGCTCAACGACCTCATCGCGCAGATGATAAGCGAGCTCTCGGCGCTTCACATGTTCGTCTGGGGCGGCGACATAAGGAAGGGCGACGAAGACGTCACACCGGCCTCGCTCGGCGCGGTGCTCGTCAGGGACGAGGGCGCGGGCGGCTACCGCATCGACCGCATATACCGCTCCGACCCCGACTACCCGGACAGGCTCTCGCCGCTCGCAAGGCCCGATCTCGGCATCACCGAGGGCGACGTCATACTCGCCATAAACGGCGTCCCTACGCTGTCGGTCAGGGACCCGGGCGTGCTCCTCGGCAAGAAGGCCGGGGAGCAGGTGCTGCTCGCCCTCGAGTCGGCCGAGTCGGGTGAGGAGCGCAACGTGGTCGTCGAGCCCATCACGCCGAGCCGTGCCCGCAGTCTCCGCTATGACGACTGGGAGTACAGCCGCCGGCTCATGGTCGAGGAGATGGGCGGGGGCGAGATCGGCTACGTCCACCTCCGTGCGATGGGCGCCGGGAACTACAGCGAATGGGTCAAGGACTTCTATCCCGTCTTCAAGCGCAAGGGCCTCATCGTGGACGTCCGCAACAACACGGGCGGGAACATAGACTCCTGGATCCTCGCGAAGCTGCTGCGCAAGGCGTGGTGCTACTGGGCGCCGCGCGTCGGCAACCCCTACTGGAACATGCAGTACGCTTTCCGCGGCCACATGGTCGTGATATGCAACCAGCAGACCTTCTCCGACGGCGAGGCGTTCGCCGAGGGCTTCCGCAGGCTCGGCCTGGGGGCCGTCGTGGGCATGCGCACCAAGGGCGGGGAGATATGGTGGTCGGGTAACACCTATCTCGCAGACCGCGGCATAGCGACGGCGGCGCAGTC
>JALGWA010000197.1 GCA_025774425.1 bacterium | reverse complement strand
GATCACGAAATCCGCCACGCGCACTCCCCGGACGCTCATGTGCCAACCTCCCCGCCGGCATAGGTTCGGGTTCTCAGCTTGTAGCCCTTGGCGGCCGCCACGAACTCCCTGAACAGCGGGTGAACCCTGCGCGGCCGTGACTTCAGCTCGGGATGGAACTGGCAGCCGACGAACCAGGGGTGGTCGGCGATCTCGATGATCTCGACGAGGCTGCCGTCGGGAGATGTACCGCTGACGACCATGCCCCTCGCCTCGAGGGCCTCGCGGAACATGTTGTTGAACTCATAGCGGTGCCTGTGCCTCTCGGCGACATCCGGCGTCCCGTAGGCCGCATAGGCGGCCGTGTCGCTCTTGATCCTGCAGGGATACGCGCCCAGGCGCATGGTGCCTCCCAGGTCGGAGATCGACCGCTGCCCAGGCAGCAGGTCGATCACGGGATAGGGGGTGCTGGGGTCGAACTCCGATGAGTTGGCCCCTTCGAAGCCGCATACGTTGCGCGCGAATTCGATGACGGCGCACTGCATGCCCAGGCAGATGCCGAAGAACGGCACCCGGTTCTCGCGCGCATACCTGACGGCTTCGAACTTGCCGCTGGTGCCCCGTTCGCCGAACCCGCCGGGCACGAGTATGCCGTCGTACTTGCCGAGCACGCTGTCCGCCGTCTCCGGCCGCACCGTGCTCGAATCCACCCATTCCGTCCTCACCCGGACGTCACTCGCGATCCCCCCGTGGACCAGCGACTCGTTTATGCTCTTGTAGGCGTCCTGCAGATCGACATACTTGCCCACCATCCCGATGCTCACGCTCCCCCCGGGATGCCTGATCCTCTCCACCATCCCCTCCCAATCCTCGAGGTCCGGCGCGGCGCAGCTGAGGTTGAGACGCGAGACGACGAGGTCATCGAGCCTGTGGCCGTGGAGGGCGAGCGGCACCTCGTAAACCGAGTCGACGTCCCTGGCCTCGATCACGGCCTCATTCTCGACATTGCAGAAGAGGCCGATTTTCGTTCTCGCCTCGTCGCCGATCGGCTTTCCAGACCTGCAGAGCAGGATGTCGGGCTGGATGCCGATCTCGCGGAGCTCCCTGACGCTGTGTTGAGTCGGCTTGGTCTTGAGCTCCCGGGCGGCCTCTATGAAGGGAACGAGCGTAAGATGCACGAACAGGGTGTTCGCCGCGCCCAGCTCCAGGCGCATCTGCCTTATCGCCTCCAGGAAGGGCAGACTCTCTATGTCGCCGACCGTACCCCCTATTTCACTGATGCAGACGTCCACGCCGCGCCCGGCGCCGACCCTGACTATACGCGACTTGATCTCGTCCGTGACGTGCGGGATCACCTGCACCGTCCGGCCCAGATAGTCGCCGCGCCTCTCCCGCTGTATTATGGCGTCGTAGATCTGGCCGGCCGTGACATTGTGGTCACGGGTCAGGTTCTCGTCCAGGAAGCGTTCGTAGTGGCCGAGGTCGAGATCCGTCTCTGCGCCGTCGTCGGTGACGAAGACCTCCCCGTGCTGGAACGGGCTCATCGTGCCCGGGTCGACGTTGAGGTACGGATCGAACTTCTGCAGGGAGACGCTGAGGCCGCGTCTCTTGAGCAGCATTCCCAGAGAAGCCGAGGCTATGCCCTTGCCGAGGGAGGACACGACGCCCCCGGTCACGAAGACGTACTTGGTCATTTCATCCCCTCCCCGGCGTTGATCGCCTTCTCTATCTTGTCTATGTCCGAGGGGACGTCGACGCATGGACCCGCCGCCCCGACATAGGCGACCCGTATGTCTATCCCGAGGTAGAGCGCCCTCAGCTGCTCCAATCCCTCGATGTCCTCGATCTCGCACGTGCCGGCCTCGGCGAGGGCCAGGAGCGTCTCCCTCGTGTAACCGTAGAGACCGACGTGCCGCAGGTAGGTGGAGGCCTCGAGGTCCACGTCCGCGCCGCTGTCCAGGTACTTCCGCGGGAAGGGCACAGCATACCGAGAGAAGTAGATCGCGCGGCCGTCGCGGTCCACGACGACCTTGACGACATTCTGGTCCAGCAGTTCGCTTCTCGTCCTTATTCTCGAGACAAGCGTGCTCATTCGATCCCCGCCGGCGATGAAACCTGCGCAGGTGTCGATGAAGGTCGGATCGATCAGGGGCTCGTCGCCCTGGATGTTGACGTAGCCGAAGGCCTTGGTGTCTCTCGCGAACTCCGCGACCCTGTCGGTCCCCGTCGGATGCGCCGGGGACGTCATCACGGCCTCGCCGCCGAAGTTGACGACGGCCTGCCTTATCCTGTCGTCGTCCGTCGCGACGACCACACCGGCCAGCAGCCGCGCGCGCCTCGCGCGCTCATAGACATGCTGCACCATGGGCTTGCCGGCGATAATGGCGAGGGGCTTTCCGGGGAAGCGCGTCGAACCGTACCGCGCCGGGATGACCCCTATGATCCCCTTGTCATTCACCTATCCGGTATTCCTCTCTCCCCTTCAGGTACAGGTCGCCGCCGTGGGCGTCGATGGCCACTATGGCCGGAAAGTCCTCCACTTCCATCCGCCTCACGGCCTCTGCGCCCAGCTCCGGATACGCTATGATCTCCGCCTTCTTGATCGACTTGGAAATGAGAGCGCCGGCGCCCCCCACGGCCGCAAAGTACACGGCGCCGTGCTCGACCATGGCCCGCTTGACTTCCTCCGACCTCCCGCCCTTGCCGATCATCCCTTTGAGCCCCCTCGCTATCAGCGCAGGCGAATACGGGTCCATGCGGTACGAGGTCGTTGGGCCGGCCGACCCGACCGCGTGGCCGGGCTTCGCCGGAGCCGGGCCTACGAAGTAGATCACCGAGCCCTCGAGGTCGAACGGGAGATCCTCGCCTTTCTCTATGAGCTCGACGAGGCGCTTGTGCGCCGCATCCCTCGCGGAGTAGATGACGCCGCTTATGCCGACCTTGTCGCCGATCTTGAGTCGCCTGACCGCCTCGTCCGTCATGGGCGCCGTGATCTTCTTGACCTCCGACATCGCTCCTCCTCCGGATCCGCTAGATGATCCGCTCGCCGTGCCGCGTCGCATGGCAATTAAGGTTGACCGCGACAGGCAGCGTCGCTATGTGACACGGCCCCTGGACTATGTGAACGTCGAGCGCCGTGACCCTGCCACCGAGGCCCTGCGGCCCGACGCCGGTCTTGTTGATCCGCTCGAGCAGTTCCTCCTCGACCGCCGCGTAGAAGGGATCGGCGTTCCTCTGGCCGAGCGGTATCAGCAGGGCCTCCTTGGCCCGAAGGGCGACCTTCTCGAAGGGTCCCCCGAGGCCGACGCCGACGACCACCGGCGGGCAGGGATTGCCGCCCGCTTCGGCGACAGCCTGCACCACGAAATCCTTGACGCCCTCTATGCCTTCGGCCGGCTTCAGGGCCCTGAAGCGGCTCATGTTCTCGCTCCCGCCGCCCTTCGGCGCGACAGTCACCTTGACCTTCTCGCCCGGGACTATCTTGACGTGGATGAAGGCGGGCGTGTTGTCACCGGTGTTCACCCTGTTTATGGAGTCCTTCAGAATGGACTTCCTGAGATAGCCTTCCTCATAGCCCCTTCTCACGCCGTCGTTGACGGCGTCGGTGAGATCCCCCCCGACGAGGTGGACATCCTGGCCGATTTCGAGAAAGACGACGGCCATGCCCGTATCCTGACAGATCGGTATCCGTTCCTCGCGGGCTATGCGGGCGTTCTCGAGCATCATCTCGAAAATCTCCCTGCCCGTGGGGGATTCCTCCTTCTCGGCCATCTTCTTGAAGTATTCGATCTCGTGGTCGCCGAGTACGCAGTTGGCCTCGATCGCGATGTCGCGGACCGCATCGCTGATGTCTTTGACGTTCACCTCTCTCATGCCGAGAATCCTCCCGAGGGGCTTCAGAGCTCGTGCTCGAGCACGACAGTCCGTTTGGAACCGAGGTCCCCCTTGACGAGCTCGATCTCATGCTTGCCGGCCGTCTCGTGCCCGCCGGCGAGGGACAGGAAGTCTTCGACGGGCGCGATAGGGAAGTTGAGCGCGTCGGTCTTGTAGTGCATCGGGATGACGACCGTCGGGCCCAGGGCCTTGATCACGTCGAGGGCCTCCCTCGGGCCTATGGTGAAGTAGCCGCCCACGGGAACGAGCAGCACGTCGACCTCGCCCACGGCCGCGGCCTCCTCGCCGGAGAGCGTGTGGCCCAGGTCGCCGAGATGGCAGACGCGCACGCC
>JALGWA010000196.1 GCA_025774425.1 bacterium | reverse complement strand
CTGAATAGGTCCCCTGATCGCACTCGATCGACAGCGTGAAGCGGGCCCTCGTGCCGCAGGTGACCGCCGAGTCGACGCGGACGGAGTAATGCGGGGAATTGGATTCCGCGACCCCGTCGCCCGGGATGTCCGGGAACGTGGTCGAGCCGCCCAGGAGAACGTCGACGCCGGGCGTCACGCTCATGAGCGTGGCCGTCACGTTCGTCGCCGTGTCCCACCGCTCATTCGCGAGCCACACCCTCATGCCGACGGTCTCGCCGGGATCGGCGAAGCCGTCACCGTCGCCGGCCGAGTCGTCCACCACGCAGGAGTGATACACGAGCTTCGTTCTCTGCCTCGGGGTGTAGTAAGTCACGCAGGCCGCGTACCCGATGTCCGCGGTGCCGTACTTCATCCAGACGAAGCCGTCTTCCCCCCAGCTCGTGCCCCAGGAGTTCTTGACATGCCAGGCACCGTCGCCGCCGCACTTGGAATCGTCCCAGCCCACGATAAGGACGCCGTGGTTTATGTTCCCGCTCTGCGACGTCTCGTAACACCCGCTGTTGTAATAGTAGAAATCATTGTAAACCGACATGCCGACGGCGATCGGGCCGTAGGTCATGAGGTTCTGTTTGATGCTGGCCACGCTCGTGTCTATGTATTCGTAGCCGTCCAGGTAGGTGACGATGTCACACGTGTCCTGGTCGCAGGGTCCGTCCTCTCCGAACCTGTAACGATAGCAGGACTGCGTCACGGAGCCGACGGCCATGTACATGTCGTAGACATCCTCCCACCATCCGCCGTCGCAGCTCGACGACCCGAAGTTGCAGTCTATGGCCTGCTGGACCGAGAGCCGCGTGGCGTCGTCGTCATAGATCAGGAGCTGCGACTCCATCGCCGCGACGGAGCACTGCGCCCAACAGTCGCCGCAGCGCTGATTCCTGACCGGCGACACAGCGGCCGAGTCCGTCCAGTCGAAGCGCGACGGCAGGTCCATGGGGGCGCCGAGGAGCGTCTTGCTCCGGAGTTCTTCGAGCAGCCCCGGATAGTAATCGGGCACCCTGAGGCCGAGGAGCTTCTGCCTCTCCTCATCGGGAAGATCGGAAACCGGCGTATGACCGGCGGTCCAGGAATAGGCATTGTCCTCGATGAGCCTCTGAACCCGATCCAGCTCCTGCTGCCGGGCGGCGCCTTCCGCGGCGCCGACCGACCAGGCCATCAACAGGACGACGAGGGCGGCCGCCACGAGATCCGTCGCCGAGTGTCTCATCAGTTGCTCCTTTCGCCGAACGGGTCCCGCGCACAAGCCGGGACCCGCATTGAAGTTGACTCCACTCTTGTCTATTCATTATACCACTTTCCGGCGGTTTTTTCAATGCAACCGGCGCGTCCGGGTGCTCCCGACCCATTCTCTCCTTCCCCTTTGATTCGGACGGCCCGGCCCGGTTGCCGCCCCAACGTGGACGAATGCAACCAAAGTCGACGGAACCATGGGAAGCGCAGGAATGCGCATGAAGACACAAGAGCAGTCTAGCCGGGGATCACCTGGTCGTCCAGGGCGGCGGCGGCCGGACGAGGCCTGCGGATGGTTTCCACCCGGCCGTTCTCGACCATGACCTCCGCGGGCCACGGGAGACTCATGAAGTTCATCAAGCTCATCGTGTAGCCGTAAGCGCCGGCGTTGAACACCCCGACGACGTCCCCTGGCTCAACCCGCGGAAGCTTTACTCCCCTGCCAATGCAATCGATGGGCGTGCAGATCGGCCCGCAAACGTCGTACTCTTCCTCCGCGGGCGCTCCCATCTTGTTGACAAGTCTCACGGGATGCCGGACCCCCATGAAGACCGGCCTGCTGAATGCGTTCATCCCGCCGTCCGTCAGCACGAAACGCCTGCCGCGGGACTCTTTCACCCCGACGACGCGGGTCAAGAACACGCCGGACCGTGCAACAAGATACCGACCCAGCTCGAAGACAAGCCTGCAGCCCCCGAGGCGCCCGGCATGCTTCCCCATGAGTTTATTCGCCCGCTTGGATACCGCGGCGATGTCGAGGTCGCGCTCGTCATCCGCGTACGGAACCCCGAAGCCCCCGCCGAAATCGATGCACTCCAAGCGGAAACCGGCCTCGTCGGCCAGCCGGAGCGCCAATCCCAGAACGTATTCCATGTGCGCGTAGATCAGCCCGGCCTCGAGGACCTGGCTCGCGGCGTAGACTTGGACGCCGACGATGTCGATGCCGGGATGATCAATCCCGCGGACCTCGTTCACCACCGTTTCCTCGTCGAAACCGAACTTGCTTGGACCGCCGACCATGACCTCGGGCGAGGTCTGGGGCTCCGCCGTGTTGATGCGGAGCAGCACGCGCTGCCGTCTGGACAACCGGCCGGCGCACGCTCCCACGAGGGCCAACTCCCGGGCCGACTCGACGATCACCGCGTAGATGCCGGTCCGGACGGCCAGGGAGATCTCGGCTTCGCTCTTCGCCGGCCCGACGAAGAAGATGTCCCGCGCATCGAAACCGGCCCTGAGGGCGGTCTGGAGTTCCCCCATGGAGCTGACGTCGGCGCCCGCGCCGAGCGATCTCAGCCTGGAGCAAATCGCGAGAGCCGGATTGGCCTTCAGGGAATAGGCGATGTCGAAGCCCGGGAAGCAGCGCTTGACACTCGCATAGGCGGAATCTATGAGGTCGGCGGAGTACGCGTAGAGCGGAGTCGAATTCGCCGCGAGCACCGCCTCCAGGCCCGCGCCTCCGATACTGAACGCGCCGTCTCTCGAGAAGAAATCCTCTACCGCAGCCATTCCGCCCTGTACACCTCGACGGTCGTCAATCCCTGGAAAATGTAGAACGGGAAGGGCTCCGACACGCATATGTCCACACCGACGGCGTCACTCGTGTATTCCTCCCCCATGTTCGCGCCGGTCTCTGCGAACATGAGCACCATGGTATCGTGCCGTTTCGCCGTATCGACGATATCCGTGAGCGAATCCGTCGTGAGCGTCATTCCCGTTATGAGGGCCACGTCGACGTCCTGTACGCGGGAATAGGTCTTGGCACCGTCCTCGACCGTTACCCCGTGCACCTGGGCGCCCACGAGGTTCTCATCGAAATCCGTGGCGAGGACGTCATAGCCCTCGTTCTTGAGGGCCAGGACGATGTTGCCGACGACCCCCGCGATCAACACCCGCATCCCGCGCGGGTTCCTGCCGGTCCTGGCGGCGAGGAGATTGACTTCGTCGACCACGATGGACGCCCTCGTCCGCGCCTTCTCGACGGAGTTCCCCTCGAACTTGTGAACGGCCTGCGGGACGCGCGGGACGGAGGCGTAGATCGAATCGAGCACGGCGATGCTGAAGCAATCCTTGGTGCGGACGATCTCGCGCGCGTCCCTGCCGATCAGTTCGGTGTCGATCACAAGGTCCTTGTCGCAATAGCAACAGCCCTGCCCCATGGTCTGCGCCACGAGGAACGAGTAGCGGAAGAGCCGCTCGGCGGCATTCGGTTTGAAGGCGAGATCGACCTTCCAGAGACCCTTGAGGAACAAAGCATCGTCGTCCAGATGAGCCGACCGCTCGTAGGCGCGGTCCCTCAGGATGTCATATACGCTTGCCATCGCTTCCTCCCGGCCGCCGTCCCGGCATGCGGCCGGCCTTCACGCCGCCTGGAGTGCATCGGAACGCTCCCGACGGCAATCTAACCACGGCAGGGATTACAACAAAACCATAATCGCAGCGTGCCGGGCAAGACCGCGGCCGCCGGCTACGGGAAATTGGCCTTCAACCAGGCCTCGATCACGCTGCCGACCTCCGCGTCAGACCCGAGGTAATTGTGAGGCGCCCCCTCGAGTACCGCCCCCTCGAAGCCGGCGGCATTGGGCATGAGGTCCTTCGCCGCCTTCAGGAAGTCGTCCGGGGCGCCGGGGAAAGCCTCCTCGACCGTGCCCACTATCATGAGAACCGGCACCCGGATGCAGGCGAGCTCGGCGAACTCGCTTCTGTCGGTTCTCGACAGGTTGAAGAGCGAGAGCGGCGAACCGGGCCGGTACATGTCGTAGTACGACCTGGCGGAGATGGGGTAGTGAAAGACGCCCGGCGGCATGAGATCGAGCTCCCGGCCATCCCCGATCAGGGTTTCGGCCAGGTCGAGCGCCGAGTCGAACCCGTCGCCCAGCGCGCGCCGCTGCATCCCGAAGTCATCGGAAGGCGAGAGAAGAACGAGCCCGTCCACACCGGCGACGTCTCCTTTGGCGAAGTAATAGACC
>JALGWA010000195.1 GCA_025774425.1 bacterium | reverse complement strand
CAAGAATATCGACCGGCCTTTCGCCCTTTCCCAGCTCCGGGAGAGCGCACGCAGGGTGCTGGTCATCGCGCCTGCCGGGCTCGCGGAGATGCTGCTCCTCTACCCGGCGCTGACCGTGCTCCGCAAGTCCCTGCCCGAGTCGAGATTGATCTGCCTGGTCGAGGGAAACCAGGCCGAACTCCTCAGGGACAGGTCGATCGTTGACGACCTCATCACCTTTCCCGACCTCAAGGGGACCCGGGGCCTTATGACATACAGATCGCTGGTCGCCGACATCCGAGACCGTGCCGTGGAAGCCGCCTTCTACTTCGACTTCCGGCATGACTTCTATCGCCAGTTCCTGCCGCTCCTGGCGGGCGCCCGGGTCCGGGCGAGGCTTCGCGGGGACGCCGGCTACCCGCTTTTCAACGTGGAGATCGTGCCCAAGGACGAGAGCGCCTACTTCCTCGACCTCAACCTGGCACTCGTCCGCTTCCTGACCTCGTCCGGGGTCGAGCCCGATTACTGGCGGCTCCCGGCGAGGGAGATAGACATCGCCAGGGAGATCATCAAGTTCAGGAAACCGGACGCCGGCGAGATGCTCGTCGGCGTGGACTTGAGCTCCACCAAGACCGGCGGCCCGCCGCCGTTCGACGTCGAGGTCAGGCTCGCGCGCAGTTTCTCGGCTCTCATGCCGAGCCGCATAGCGCTGCTCTCGGACCCGGAACCGGCGGTGGGGGATGACGAGATAACGCAATTCGGCAACTACGAATGGCTCGATATCCCCAGGAAGAGCTTCAGGGACACCCTCGGCATCCTCTCTCAATGCGACCTCTTCATCACGGCCAATACGACGCTCTTCCACTTCGCGGTCGCCATGGGAGTCACCACGTTCGCCTTGTTCTCCGCCAAGGACGATCACAGGTGGATACCCCGCGCCGCCAATTTCGACCTCATCGACGAGGAGAAGTGGTCGAAGACTCCTCCCGCCAAGCTGGCCATGCAGATGCGGGATTTCGTGCTCAGCGTGGCGAAGGTCTGACTATGGAACCCATCAGGGTGTACCTGAGAATCATATCCTGGCTCAAGCCGTACTGGAGAAGGCTCGTCCTGGCGGTCGTGCTGATGGTCCTCGTGGCCGTCTTCAGCGGTTTCTCCATAGGCATGATGCTCCCGTTCCTCAACGTCATATTCAGGGGAGGAAGTCTGCCCGGGCCCGACTCCGGGGCGGGCGCGGCTGCACCGGGAACGCCCGTCGATTCCATGCAGGAGACCGTGAGGCGGCACATCCTCTCTTTCTACATGACCGGCTCACCCGTGGATTCGCTGGTGCGCATATGCTTGACAGTGCTCGTTCTCTATCTTCTCAAGGCCGCCTTCACCTACTTGCTGACGGTGACCATGGTCTGGCTCGAGCAGCGCGTCCTGCGGGATATCCGCAACGCCCTTTACGCGCATCTCCACAGGCTGTCGCTCGCTTACTTTCACGCCAACAGGACGGGCCAGATAATATCGAGAATCACCAACGACGTCGGCCTGCTGCGCTCGACGATCTCCACGGGCTTCCTCGGCTTCCTGAGGGATCTCATGCTGACTCTCGCCTACGCCGGAATCGTGATCTGGATATCGTGGCGGCTTGCGCTGGTCGCCTTCGCCGTGATGCTTCCCATCGCCTACTTCGTCGGGCGCTTGAACCGGAGACTCCGCAAGTACAGCACGAGGGCGCAGCAGAAGGCGGCCGACTTCACGAGCGTGCTGCAGGAGACGGTCTCGGGAATCCGCGTCGTCAAGGCCTTCGGAATGGAGGAGTTCGAGAAGAAGAAGTTCCGCAGGCACACCGAGGGCTTCTTCAATGCGGTGATGAAGCAGCAGCGGGCCGCCGCGCTCGCTCCTCCGGTGACGGAGTTCCTGGGAGCGCTGGGAGCTCTCGCCGTGCTCTGGTACGGCGGGATGCAGGTGCTCGAAGGAGATCTTCTCAGCCCTGACTGGTTCCTGATATTCCTCGGTGCCATGCTCTCGATCATGCACCCGGCGAAGTCTCTCGTCCGTGCGAACACGGTGATCCAGGAAGGCGTAGCGGCGGGCAAACGCATCTTCTTCATCCTCGATACCGAGCCCAACATCGCCGACGCCGCCGATGCGGTGGAGGTCGACGGCATTCACGATCATCTCGAGTTCGTCGACGTCAGCTTCACCTACGACGGCGACGACTATGTGCTGAGGGACGTCAACCTGCGGGTCGACAAGGGCCAGATAGTGGCCCTCGTGGGCCCGAGCGGTGCCGGCAAGTCGACGCTCGTCGACCTCATCCCGCGCTTCTACGATCCCGCCGAGGGAAGCGTGCGGCTGGACGGCGTGGACTTGAGGCGTATCCGGCTGGATTCGCTGAGGGCGCTCATGGGCATCGTCACGCAGGAGACGATTCTATTCAACGACACCGTCGGCAACAACATCGCATACGGCCTCGAGGACGTCGCTCCCGAGAGAATCATCGAGGCGGCGAAAACGGCCAACGCCCATGACTTCATCGAAGCTCTGCCCGACGGCTATGACACCGTCATAGGCGACAGGGGGGCGCGGCTGTCCGGCGGCGAGCGCCAGCGCATCGCCATAGCGAGGGCCCTGCTCAAGGACCCCGAGATATTCATATTCGACGAGGCGACGTCCGCGCTCGACTCCGAGTCCGAGAGGCTCGTCCAGGAGGCCATCCAGCGACTCATGACGACGAGGACGACATTCGTGATCGCCCACCGCCTCTCCACGGTGAGGAACGCCGACCTCATCGTGGTGATCGACGACGGCCGCATCGTCGAGACCGGCAGGCACGAGAGCCTTCTGGCGAAGGGCGGCCTGTACAGGAAGCTCTACGACATCCAGTTCAAGGATTACAGCCAGTCCGCCCGCGAGGGGTGAGGCGCGATGCACTTCGCAGTCATTCGTCTCTCGTCATTCGGCGACATCGTATTGACCGAACCGGTCACTCGCGCCATCAAGGCCCGTTTCCCCGGGGCCCGTCTCTACTTCATCGCCCGGACGGACTACGCTCAGGTTCCGAGGCTGTTCGAGGCCGTGGACGAGGTCGTGCCCTACGCGAAGCATGGAGCCAACCCGGGGATCGGGAATCTCGCAGGGTCGGTCGAGTTCGAGGCCGTGCTCGACCTTCAGAACAACCCGAGGTCGCGCCGCGTATCGGCCATGCTGCGCAGCCGGCGCCTCTCGAGGTACAGGCGCCCCGTGGTGAGGCGCTTCCTCTCGGTCAAGATGCCGTGGCTGTGGAGGGGGGAACTGCGACATACCATAGACCTCTACGGGGACGCCCTCGGGCGTCTCGGATTCGGCCTCGAGGACCGGCGGCCCCGCATTTCGCCCCCGGAGGACGCCCGCGCCGAGGCGAGGAAGCGGCTGGGGGGCGGAGCCGGCGGCCCGGCTCCCGTCGCCCTCTGCCCGGGAGGAAGCAGCGAGTACAAGCGCTGGCCGGAGACGTCCTTCGCCGAGCTGGCGCTCTCCCTCTCCGCTTCGGGCAGGCGCGTCATGTTGCTGGGCTCGGAAGCGGACCGAAGCGTCGTGGAGGCCGTGGCGGCCGGGAGCGGCACGCCCGAAGGGCTTGTCATGGTGAGCGACGAAGCCGCCGACCTCGCCGCCCTGCTCTCCCTGGCGCCCGTCACCGTGACCAACGACTCGGGCCTGATGCATCTGGCCGCGGCCGTCGGCTCCAGGGTCGTCGCCATGTTCGGGCCGACCAGTCCCAGCCTCGGCTTCGCGCCACTCGGTCCGGGCCACAAGGTGCTGACGCTCGGCCTGGCGTGCAGCCCCTGCTCGTACCACGGCAACAGGCCCTGCCGACTGGCGAGGAGGATATGCCTGGAAGACCTGACGCCGGCGGAGGTCGAGCATGCCGTGCACGCCATCTACTCGGAGGCCGCCCGTGCGTAAGGAGCTGACCTTCGCCGTCAAGGCGCCGAACTGGCTGGGCGACGCCGTCATGGCCCTTCCCGCGGTGTCCGGCGTGGTCGGCTGCTCCGGGAGGGGGCGTGTGCTCGTGCTGGGCTCGACGACCTCGGCGGGCCTCTACACACGCCTGGACGGCACTCTGGCCTTCGCCCTGTCCCGGCCCGGCGGGGGCGTGGTCCAGTCGGCGCGTGCCATCCTCAAAGGGGCCTCGCTGCTGCGCTCCTTCGGCCCCGTCATGGTGCTCAGTTTCACGACGTCCTTCACCTCGGCCGCCATGTGCCGTCTCGGCAAGGTGCCGAGGCGCATAGGCTTCGACGAC
>JALGWA010000194.1 GCA_025774425.1 bacterium | reverse complement strand
CAGCGACTTGACGAACTCCAGGTCCCCCACGGACTCGTCGCCCCTCAGGCCGTGCTCGAGATGCGCGATGTGGAGCTTGATGCCGTAGACGTCCTTGAGGGAATCGAGGATGTGGAGGAGCGCGACCGAGTCCGGCCCGCCCGAGACGGCCACCACGACGCGGTCCCCCTTCGAGAACATGCCGTACTTCTCGATGGTTCGACGCACGGTTCTCGGCAGCATCAGACCGCTCCGCGGCGAGGCGAGGGGCTTACGCCGGCGCCGGAATGGGTTCTCGATATCGGGTAGCGCCTCGCCGGATTGGAAAACCCTAGTGCAATTCCTGGTGGCGGTGCAGGGATTCGAACCCCGGACACAGAGATTATGATTCTCCTGCTCTGACCAACTGAGCTACACCGCCAGCAGGTCGTCTGGGGACGTAACTCCACCTAAGAAAGGCGGGCATCGGCCCAAGTTGGAATAATACTAAGAGACATCGGGCCCCCTGTCAAGCGCTATGAACCGCGTGGTTAAGCGCTTGACAGGCCAAGGGCCGTGGAGTAGCTTCAGTTTGCTTTTCGGCACTGAGAGGAGCCAAATGCGCCCGGCGGAACGGCTTGATATAGCAGTAGTTACCTTCCTGGCGGCCTCCCTCGTCCTGCTGGCGGGCTGCAGCGAGCGAGCCGTGTTCGAAGTCACCGACCTCGTGCCCGATTCGCTGCTGGTGACCGACACCCTGGATGTAAGCCTTGTCGACTGGGCGAACAAGGGAGCGGCCGCCGAGGGTTTGTGGAAGTCCGAGCGCATGGTTGTGTGCAACTGGCACGGCCACATGGCCAGATGCTTCATGGGATTCCCACGGCCCGACACGACCCTCGAGCTGAAGTCCGCCGCGCTCTATCTTTACGCCGCCCGCATCGAGGGCGATCTCGCCGGCTCCGGGTTCGAAGTCTTCACCCTGGCCGACTCGCTGACGGCGGGCGACATCCATTGGAACGACATGCCCGCGGTCGATCGGCTCGTGGCGACATTCACGCTCCCGGACCCCGGCGCCGGCCTGCTGGGCGAGGATTCGGTGTTCGTGGACCTGACCGAAGTCGTCGCGGAGTGGATCAGCGGCGCTTCGGACAAGTACGGCCTCATGGTGAAGCTCGACGCGGAGGGCTCCGGCACCGAGGCCATCGCCGAGTTCGGGACGTGGCAGGCGAGGAAGCGACCCGTGGAGACGGAAGGCGGGGACACGGTTCTCGTCGATGTCAGACCGTCCATGCGCATCGCCTATCGCGACACTGCCGACGACAGGGACACGACGCTGTGGTATCTACCGGCGAACGACACTTTCAGCGATACGCTGGTCACCCCGCTGGAGGGGACGATGCCGGTGGTCGGAAACGGCTCCCCGTCGCGCACCTTCGTCAAGTTCGACCTCGACGTCATCCCCGAGGGCTCGACCCTGACGAGGGCCGTGCTCGACCTCACCGTGTCCGCCGAGTCGTCATCGTTCGACGAGATAGGCCTGACCTGCCACGCTGCGCTGGAAGAGTGGAAAGGCTTCGCCACGGCCATCGGCGCCAATGGCGCCGGAACGGCTACGCTCTCGAGGGCTGACTTCGAAACCGATGGACCCATCCACATGGACATATCGCCGCTTGTCATTCCCCAGGTCGGCGGCGTCGCAGGTAACCACGGTTACGTGATCAAGTCGACCAACGAGGCCTTCGACGTCGACTATGTGAGGCTCTACTCCGACCTGCGGCTCAGGGTGTATTACGTCCTGCCCCCGGACGGCTGGTACAGGAGGGACTGAGGCGTGAAACGAATCGCCGCCGGTGTCGGGCTCCTGGCCGCCCTCGCATCCGTGGCGGCCGCCGACACCCTCTACGATCTTACGACGTTCGGCAACGACGTGATTCCTTCGGTCGGGATCGGGCATCTCCTCGGAGGCGCCTGCATAGCCAACACGGACGTCGCCGCCGCACACATCACGAGCCCCGCCGTCTCCGCCTTCGCCGACAAGGTCGTCGTGACGGTGGGAGTGGTGCACAATGTCACAAACTCGAGCTACACCCAGCAGGCCCTGGCGTCCCTCGGTACGGCGTACCAGTATGAAGACGGGGAAGGGGAGGCAAGGAGCCTCACCAGCGCCACCACACTGTTCCCGTCGGCGACCGTGATCATCCCGCTTCACGTGGTCAATCTCTTCTCCGGCTACTTCGTCGAGAAGATAGGGCGGGCCACCCTGGCGGCGGAAGGCACGGCATACGCCGACACGACCTTCCACGGCCGCTACGAGAAGGAGTCATCGGTGTTCTCCGTCCCGCTGTTCCTCTCGGCGGCATACAAGAGGAGACTGGCGCTGTCCGGCGGGCTCATCTTCTCCTACCTCGACTCGAGGGAGAAACGTTCGGTCGACTTCGTGTCAGGGGCTCACGAGGACATAACCGACGTAGTGGACATGTACGCAGCGGGGACGTCATGGGCCCTCGGTGCGCTCCTCGACTACGACTTCATCCGGGTGGGCGCCAGCTTCCGGACGGGCTCGAACATGAGCGGGCATGAGGAGTTGAGCAACGAGGTTGCGGACATATGGAAGTCCGTAGACATAGACATAGCCGCTCCGGGGTGTTTCAAGGTCGGCGCTTCCATCGTGACGAAGCCGCTCACCGTCGAGGTGGACTACGAAACCAGCCAGTGGTCCAGACTCAAACTCGGGGACGGATACCTGTCCGTGAACGACATATACCGCTACTCGCTCGGCGTCTCCTACACCGGCACGGGCCTGTGGAATGCCGCCGAGTATCCCCTCCTCTTGGGCTATTACAGGCAGCCGCTGGACCAGCGGACCGAGGAGGCTCCCGAGAGCACCGAGGACGGGTATCTTGCAGGCACAACGATTGCGATCGCCCAGGGCCGTGCGAAGGTGGTGGTCGGGCTCGAGTACATAACACGAAAAACGGCCGGAATGCCGGAACTCCACGAGGAAGCTTTCGGCTTTTATCTCTCGATTGCCGTTCAAGAAGCCTGGCGGAGGCCGATGAAGCACTAGGCCTCCGCTTCGAATACCGCAGGCGGTCACTGCGGCGCCGTGGGAACGCCGAGGTCGGATGCGTCTCATAGTCACAGCCAACCCCTGGAACAAGGAGGTCGTTCCGATGAAGCGATCCGCAATCCTGGCACTTGGTCTCATGCTCATCGTTCCCGCATTGCTCCTGCCGCCGGCCGTGAAGGCGCAAGACGAACCCTTCAAGTGGTATGGAATCGGCGGTGAACTCAACGGTTCGAACAGGTGGCTCGGCAGGTTCGGCATCACCTCCAAGGTGGGGGCCGAAGTGCTCGTGGGGCTCGACTGGGAGTCCGACGGGTGGTCGGACTACTCCCTCGGCGCCGGTGTGATCTACGATTACGCGCCGACCTCCGATGTGACCCCCTTCACGATGTGCCGCCTGGTCGTCCGCAGGCACGGCGACGGTGAAACCAAGACGAGCCTGGGACTCGAGGTCGGCGGCGGCGCAGAGTATGTCATAAGGAAGCGCATCGGCTTGAGCGCCGAGCTCAACTTCAATCTCGGTTTCAACCCGTCAAGGGTGATGACGACGACCCTCGTCAGGGCCTATTTCTACCTGTAGGCCCCTGGATTTCATTCATTCCTAAGCGCTTAAGGTCTCGCCCCGCCGGGCCGAAATACATACCAGGAACATGACGGCGGCAGTACGCCGAGCTTTTCGCCATGGTGAAAAACAACCTGAAACAAGCAGCAAAGAGGGCGTTCCCCTTCTCACTCTTCCCGCCCGCCGGGGCCCGGGTAGGGATCCAGGGGAAGTTCGTAGTGCTGGTGACCGTGGTTCTCGCCGCGGTCGTCACGGCGCTGTCCTGGTTCTTCGTACACCATGAGAGCTCGGTCATAACCCATGCCCTGTCCAAACGGGCCGAAGCATTCGTCGGAAACCTCGCCTACAACAGCAAGTACGGGGTCCTGGTGCGCGACGAGGACCTGCTGGATAATCTCGCCTCCGGCATCGCGATGGACGAAGACGTCGTCTACGCCATGGTGGTGGACAAGGACGGGACCATACTGGGCCACAACGACCCGTCGCTCGTCGGCCGCAGGATGGAAATCCCGCCGGGCCTGGGCGGTATGGTGCCGAGCCGGCACCTGGCCGTGCCGGGCACCGAGGGGCGCGACGACGTGATCCACTTCATCGCGGACGTGGAGATCGTCAAGCAGAGCCACTCGCGCGAGGATCTCCTGCTCTGCAGCATAGAGGAGTCGATGTCCGAGGCCGGCT
>JALGWA010000193.1 GCA_025774425.1 bacterium | reverse complement strand
GACGAGCGCCACCCTGTCGGCGCGCTTGAAGTAGACGACGAGTCCGATTGCGATGAAGCTCAGGCCGACGAGCACGAGCAGCAGCTTGCGCGCGATCTCGCCGACGGGCTGTATGGAGAATGTCACGGGGACGGTGAACCGGCGCCCGTCGCGCACGATCTCGTATACGACGGTGTCACCGGGCTCGGCGTTGGCCAGGCACTCCGAGGCCTGCTTCATGTTCACGCAGGGCACCCCGTCGACGCTCTGTATGCGGTCGCCGACCTTGATGCCGGCGAGACGGCCGGGGGAGTCGGCGGCCACCCTGCTGACCGTGACATTGCGCAGGACGATGCCGCTGTACGGCCGCCCGGGCACCTTGGCGGCTATGAACACCTCGGCGGCGAACAGGGCGACGGTGATGACAACGAAGGCGATGCGCAGCCGCGCGTGCAGGCGGTACCTCCGCACCTGATGATTGGAGAGTCCCTGCTGGTCACCAGGTGCAGCGTTCATATGCCGACCTCGCGGCGGTGTTGGCGATTCGCGTCCAGAGATGACTCCAACCCCACGTTATGGGCGGTTTCCGGGCATTGTCAAGCTTTTTCACCCCGTCCAAAAAGCGCTTGCCATGCCATGCGGCAACTGGTAGCTTACTCGGCGAAGCGAGGAGGGGCACGTGGCCAGGAAACGCAGACTCACCAGGAAAGAGCTGAAGGAAGATCAGTTCGCCGAGTTCATCGGCGAAGTCGTTTTCTATACGAAGCATCATTCGAGGCGCATCGTCGGCGCCCTGGTCGTGGTCATAGTCATCGCGATCGGCGTCACGTTCGCCTTCAAGGAGAGACGGGCCGCCGAGATGGAGGCCCAGACCATACTGTCACGAGCCAACTTCGACTTCAAGCAGGGCAACTACCAGTCAGCCCTGCGCACGTACGCCGGCATCCGCGAGAGATACCGAGGCACATGGAGCGCGGCCGACGCGACATTCTTCGCTGCGGACGCCTACTTCGCGGCCGGCAAGTACGACTCGTCGATCGTGCTCTTCAACGAGTATCTCAACCAGGGCAAGCGCAGGGAGGACCTGACGGTCTCGGCGTTGGCCGGCATAGCGCAGTCGCTCGAAGAGAAGGGCATGTACGAGGAAGCGGCCAACAGCTTCATCAAGGCGCGGCAGGAGCACCCCGACAACGTGCTCGCCAAGGACATGCTTCTCGGCGCCGCGCGATGTTTCCGCCTGGCCGGCGAAGTCGACCGCGCCATAGAGGTCTACAACGACCTCATCGAAACCTATCCCGGCTCCCGGGAGGCCGAGCTGGCCAAAATGCAGGTTCTTGAGCTCGAGGCAGGGTCCAAGAGAGGCTCATGAATCGCTCTCCGCTCAGGGTGGCTTTTCTCTGGCACATGCACCAGCCCGACTACAGGGATCCCCAGAACGGCGTGTACCGCCTGCCGTGGGTCAGGCTGCACGCCCTCAAGGACTACTATGACATGGCCGCGAGGCTGCGCGATTTCCCGGGCATGAAAGCCAACTTCAATCTCGTGCCCTGCCTCGTCGAGCAGATTCTGGACTACGCCGGCGGCTCGGTCGCGGACTCGCATCTGGAGCTCTCGCGGAAGCCGGTCGAAGCGATGACCGAGGCCGACAAGGTGGCCTTCCTGCGGACCGCCTTCCTCGGAAACCGGGGCACCATCATCGAGCGCCATCCCCGCTACCGTGCGCTGCTGGACAGATGCGGCCCCCTGGGGACGGAGCTGGAAGCCCGCACTGCGCTCAAGCGCTTTTCCGACAAGGATGTTCTCGATCTCCAGGTCTGGTCCAATCTTGCTTGGTTTGATCCCACCTTCCGGCGCGAGCCGCTTGTCGCCGACCTGCTCGCGAGGGGGAGGGATTTCAAGGACGAAGACAAGGTCGCCCTCATCGATCTCGAGTTCGACATAATGCGGGACATAGTGCCCCTGTACCGCGATCTGCTGGAGTCCGGCCGCATAGAGATCACATTCTCTCCCTATTACCATCCCATACTGCCGCTTCTGTGCGACGCCGAGAGCGCCCGCGAGGCCGTTCCCGGCATCGTGCTGCCGTCCAGGCCCATCGATTTCGTCCAGGACGCCGCGAGGCAGGTCGAGATGGGAAGGGCCTATCACGGGGAAGTGTTCGGGGTCTCGCCGGAGGGCATGTGGCCTCCGGAAGGGGCGCTTTCGGAGCGCTGCCTGGCGGTGGCTTGCGACGCGGGTGTCCGGTGGGTCGCGGCCGACGAGACCACGCTGGCGGCTTCCCTCGGTGTGAGGCTGAGAGGAACTCCCGGCGGGCGCGTGGAGAGGCCCGATCTTCTGTACAGCCCTCACAGGCTGGCATGCGACGGGAGGGAGGCGGTGCTGGTCTTTCGCGATCGATTGCTCTCCGACCTCATCAGTTTCTCCTACATGAGGCTCCGTCCCGAGGAGGCGGTCGACGACTTCATCGAAAGGCTGCTCGCGATAAGGGACGACCTCGGCGAGAGCACGGGCAGGGCGCTCGTGCTCATAGCCCTCGACGGCGAGAACTGCTGGGAGTTCTACGACAAGGACGGCGATGTCTTTCTGAGGACGTTGTACGGCAGGCTCTCTGAAACCCCGGAAATCGAGACCGTGAGGATATCCGAGGCCCTGGCGGACGCCGTGGCTCTCCCCGAGATGAGCGCCGTCTCCACGGGTTCCTGGATCGGCGGCAACCTGGCGACCTGGATCGGCGGCGAAGAAAACAACCGGGCATGGGATCTCATCGCAGACGCGCGTGAGGCGCTCGAGGCCGCCGAGCGGGAGGGAGGCCTGGACGGAGATGCGCTTGAGGCCGCTTGGCGCAACATATACGCCGCCGAGGGGAGCGACTGGTTCTGGTGGTGGGGCCGGGAGTGCGGCTGCAGGGAGGACTCCGAGTTCGATACGCTCTTCAGGACCCATCTGATGGAGGTTTACAGGCTGATGGGCGCGAAGGCGCCGCCCCAGGTGCTGAGACCCATAGGGGAGATCGGCGGCCAGGGCCGCGGCGTCGGCGAGCAGCCCGTGGTCTTCATGAAGCCGGTCCTGGACGGCCGGGTGACGACCTTCTATGAGTGGAAGCTGGCGGGCCTGTACGAGTCGTACAAGGACGGCCTGGCGCATTCCGGGGACGTCATCATCTCCGCTATACACTACGGCTTCGACCGCGAGAACCTCTATCTGAGGATCGACACGACCGTCTCGCCGCAGTCCGAAGCGTTCGCACACCTCTGTTTCAGAGTGGAGTTCATAGCGCCGCGGCGCCTCTCGGTGACCTTCGGGGCTCCCGGGCCGCGCACGCCGTCGGCAAGAGACCTCCTCGTCGAGACGGCGGACCCGCAGGCCGGCGCCACGGGCGCCGCGCTCGATATAGTCGAGGTCGCCCTGCCCTTCGCCGGCATCTCGGCCCCGCCCGACAGCATGATCTCGCTCCGCGTCGCCGTCTCCAGGGACGGTAAGGAGATCGAGCGCCGCCCGGTAAGGCGGGCAATCAACCTCCGGGTGCCCGGGCCCGATTTCGAGGCCGAGATGTGGAGCGCCCTCTAGGACGAGGCGGCCGCGTCTCGGGCTGGCCGGCGGGCAAGCCGGAAGGCGAGTCCTTGGTTGGAATGGCGCCGCAGGTAACGTCGCATAATGTACATTATGTAAACTTAGAGCTGCAAATCGAATCGACGCGGCGATCCCTCGGTCCGGGTGGGACGTGGGTGCTGAAGGATCGGCCGCGCGTGCCTGCGGGGTCTAGGGGCGCCGAGGGCGCTCGTCGCGGCGCGACGACTTGCGGTCGTACTTCAGGAGATAGCCGGGCGGCTTCTCGAGGCGTCTGGCGACCTGGAAGCCGGCGCGTTCGTAGAATTCACGGGGGCCGGCGGGCCAGTGTATGGTGTCCGGCCAGGCGGGGTCCCTGTCGGCCGCGAAGACGATGGCGCCTCGAAAATGCTTGAAGGTCTGGCTGTCAAGTAGCTTGGTCAACAAGGCCTTACCGAGACCTTTGCCTTGCATGGGGCCCGGGACCCACAGGCAGGTGATGAGGAGGTAATCACGGAAACCGGTGGCGAGCTCGGGCAGAACGGCGGCGTCGCCGCCCTTGCGCTTCCGGCATGGGCATAATTCCTTCTCGTGCAGCATGTCCCTGGGCATGAACTCGATCATGCCCACGGGCCTGTTGCCCTCGTAGGCGATGAAAGTCGAGGGCGAGAACAGCTTGTTGACTTCCTCGAGCCACTCCCTGTTCTCTTGGACGAGGGCATGATTCCGCCAGTCGTCGAGGTGGCTCCAGCACACTTCGAGCCTGTCG
>JALGWA010000192.1 GCA_025774425.1 bacterium | reverse complement strand
GACGCCACCCACCCCACGGACTACTCGGAGCGCGTCCACATCGGCGGGGAGTACGGCTGGAGCAATACGGTGTTCCTGAGGATGGGCTATACCACCAATGCCGAGGAGATGGGCATATCGGGCGGCGCCGGGGTCAGGCTGGACACGTCCTTCGGCAGAGCGGCGGTGGACTACGCCTACACCGAGTTCGGCGTCTTCAAGGGCGTCCACCGCATTTCGATGCAAATCAGGTGGTAATCCAGGGGGTCAGAGCTCAAAATGCACAGGGCTCCGACCCCTCGGAAATCTCCTGTTGTGCAGGGGCGCTTCTTGTGATACATATGAAGTGCCATGTACACCGTCGGTAGTTCCACAAGCGAGGATATAGACTCCATCGGCGGGCGCGAGCTCGCGAGACTCTGCTATTCCTGCGGTATCTGCGTCGGCGGCTGCCCTGCGGCCAGGTTTTCGGATGACTTCAATCCCAGGCGGATCGTTCTCGAGATCTGCCTCGGCATAGGTCGGCGCCTCGTGGGCGGCGGCTCGCCGATCTGGAAGTGCACGACCTGTTACACCTGCCACGAGCGCTGTCCGGCGGGGGTCAAACCCCTCGACGTCGTGATGGCGCTAAGGAACATCAGTTTCCGTGAGGGCGCCTGTCCAGAGAGCGTGTCCGTCATCAGGAAGAACGTCCTGGACGACGGGGTCGCCGGGACGGTCACGCGGCGGGCCGCTGAGATCAGGCAGAAGATGGGACTTCCGCCGGCGGAGTCCGACGGCCGGGGGGAGTTGGAGGCGTTGACAGGCCATGAGTGATGCGAGCCCATCCGCGTACAGATTCTTCCCGGGCTGCCTCGCGAGGACCAAGCTCCCGCACATAGAGTTGTCCGTCAGGCGCTGCCTGGAGGACCTGGGGGTGAGCCTGAGGGACGATGCGCGCTTCACCTGTTGCCCCGATCCTGTGGTGTTCAAGTCTTCGTCGAGGAACGACTGGTTGAGGATCGCGGCGCGCAACCTCTCTCTGGACGGCGAAACGCCCATCGTGACGCTGTGTCCGGGGTGCGCATCGTCGCTGTCCGAGGCCGGGCTCGTGCTGTCGGAGGATCGCGGGGCCCGGGAAGACGCCGCCGGCAGGCTCGATGAGCTGGGCCTCCAGATCGGTCTCCCGCCTGTGTTTCACTTCCTCCGGGTTCTGTCCGCCGACGGGCGCATGGACGAGATAGAAAGCAAGGTGACAAGGCGGCTGGACGGACTCAAGGTGGCGTGCCACTACGGCTGCCACCTCACCAGGCCTTCGGGCGCCGTCGGGTTCGATGACCCGGAGAAGCCCGAGTGCCTCGACAAGCTGGTCGCCGTCCTCGGAGCCGAGGCCGTGCCCTATGAGGACAAGTACCTGTGTTGCGGCCGGCCTTCGCTCGACGAGGCGACTTCGGCCGGCATGCTGGAACACAAGCTGGCGGCCATGAAGGCGGCCGGGGCCGAGGCGATAGTCCTCGCCTGCCCCTTCTGCTTCGAGCAATTCGACGTCGGCCAGATGCTCCTTCAGAGGAAGACCGGCGCCGAGTTCAATCTGCCGGTGTTCTACCTGAGCCAGCTGCTGTGCATCGCGATGGGCTCGGATGTCGGGGGGCTGGGCCTCGACATGCACAAGATCAAGACCGGGGGTGTGCCGGGAATTGGCTGATGAGCGCGTCGATGTCGCAGTCATAGGCGCGGGGCCGGGTGGTTATGTCGCCGCTCTCAGGGCCGCGGGCCTGGGCGCCTCGGTGGCGGTCATAGAGATGGACGAGGCCGGAGGCACCTGCCTCAACCGCGGCTGCATTCCCACCAAGGCCATTCTGGCGAGCACGGGACTGCTGCGGGCCGTCGCGAGGTCACGGGACTTCGGCATAAGCGTCGGCGATGTGAGCTTCGACCCTTCCGTGATCGCCTCCCGCTCGAAGGGTATCGTCGAGACGATGAGGAAGGGCGTCGAGGAGCTGCTGACCCGCGCCGGAGTCGACCTCATACGGGCGAGGGGCGTTCTCAAGGGGCCAGGGGCGGTCGAGGCGGTCGGTCCGGACGGGACCCGGGCCCTGAGTTGCGGGGCCGTTATAGTCGCGACGGGCTCGGAGTGGATCGAGGTCCCGGGGATCGAGACGGACGGCGGGAGGGTCATAACCAGCGACCACGCCTTCTCCCTGGCCGACATCCCGGCCAGCATCGCCATAGTCGGGGGTGGGGCAGTCGGCTGCGAGTTCGCGGAGATCTACTCGGCTCTAGGCGTCGAGACGACCGTCATCGAGATGATGCCGCATCTCCTGCCCGGGGAGGACACCGAGCTCGCCAGGAGGCTCGAGGCCGCCCTCAAACGCAGGGGCATCGGCATCGCCGTGTCGAAGCGCGTGACGGGTCTCGAGGAGTGCGGACGGACGATCAAGGTGCACGCAGGTGACGACTGGTCGATAGATGTCGAAAAGGTCATGGTGGCCGTCGGCAGAAAGCCCAGCACGGAAGGCCTCGGACTGGAGGAGGCCGGCCTGGACGTCGAAGGCGGCGGCATAGGGGTGGATGAGCGTATGGAGACGCGCGTGCCGGGCATCTACGCCGTGGGGGATGTCACGGGCAAGTTCCTCCTCGCGCATGTCGCCAGCGCACAGGGGGTCGTCGCCGCCGAGAACGCATGCGGCGTCCGGGCCGAGATGGACTACGGAGCCGTGCCTCGATGCGTCTACACCGAGCCCGAATACGCGGCCGTCGGCATGGGGGAGGCCGAAGCCGCCGAAGCCGGCATCGAGGCGGCGGTGTACAGGGTTCACCTGGGGCGTATCGGCAGGGCGCTGACGCTGGGCGAGACCTTCGGTCTCGCCAAGATGACCTGCGCCAGGGAGACGGGCAAGGTGCTGGGCTTCCACGTGCTGGCGCCGCATGCGTCGGAGCTGGTATCCGAGGTTTCGGCGGCGATGGCCGGGGGGCTTACGGCCGAGGACCTCTCGAGGGTCATACATCCCCACCCGACCATGTCGGAGATGGTATGGGAAGCGGCACAGGGCTCGGCCGGCAGGCCTCTTCACGGCTGAGAGAGGCGTCTCCGGCGCCGCCCGCACGCTTCGCCCTAGTAGCAACCCCTCGCCTTGACCGACTTGGCAAGTTCCTCCCCGGTCAACAGCGATACCTCGACTTCCATCTGGGCTTGCATGGGGACCTCGACGGCGCAAGGGCCGAAGAGGCCGGCCTGTCTCGCCGCGCTGCTCCTCTTGAGGACGATGCACTGCATGACGTACTTGTCGGTCGACGGCACGACCCACAGCACGACGGTCTCATCCGCCTCGATGTTGAGCGGCAGGTTGAGTTCGAACTCGCCCGAAGAACTGGTCCTGTCGGACTCCACGAGCTCGCCGTCCGCGAAGAGCTTGACCGTGGCCCCGCGGACGCCCATGCCCGCGGCATCCGTCACCCGGCCCGATATGAACTGCTTGGCGAACGGCAGGGACGTGCCGGTGCGGCCCCGGGCTTCGTCGATTATCTCCTGCTCCCGGCGGCTACGGATGGGCTTCTGCTCCTCCGACGGGTCTGTCGCCGGGTCGACGGCGTAGACGCAAGAAGCGAGCACAGCAAGCAGCAAAAGGCAAGCCAGCGTCATCCTTAACATCACTCGCCTCCTTTCTCATTGCCGCCCAGAGGTTAGCAGAACGGCGATTGCATGTCAACCGGACTGCATCCGCTTGCCTCCCGGGGCCGGAGGGGTTATGTTGACGTGAAGGAGGTAAAGGCGTTTGCCTACTTACGACTATGTCTGCACCAGGTGCGGAGACGAGTTCTGCGTCGAACAGAGCATGACGGACCGCCCGCTGAGGAAATGCAGGAAGTGCGGGGGCAGGCTGGAGAAACTGCCGCCCAAGTCGCTGAACCTCATATTCAAGGGTTCGGGCTTCTACGTCACCGATTACAGGAAGGGCGCGACCCCGGAGAAGGGCCGGAAGAAGACCGGCACCGGCGACGCCGAGCCCGCCTGAGGCGGAGGCTCCGCCTACTTGGCCCAGTGCTTGCGCGCGATCTCGTCGAGGATCTTGTCGATTCTCTCCTTGACCTTGGTCTCCGCGCTGGGTTCGAAGAAAGCCTTCTCGACCCTGCCGAGCTTGTCCCTCTTGACGCAGCGGAGGGCCTTCAGCGATTCCATCGATATGAGTATGTCCTTGGAGACCCTGACCTCGAGCGGCTTGCCGTCGACTGTCAGGTCCGGACAATTGTAAGGGTTCATGCCGAGCGCCCAGCCGTGCGCGAGCATGCCGCACAGGGCTATGCGGATCCTGCGCCTGGCTTCCCCGTCCGGCTCCCCGGACTCGCTGACGCTGGCGGCCTGCCTGGCGATCCTGTCATCGAGCCGCAGCTTCACGAGGTTAATGAACATCTGATTGACCAACTTCGCCGTATCCGACATCGACCTACCTGCCTTGGCTTGGGTTGCAGTGCACCTCGTATTCTTAATCGGCACCACCGGGCGCCTCTTTGAGTAAAATCAGTTTGACAACATGCCGATGTTCAAATAGAGTCTGGTGTATTGAAGTCTGTGGAAGTATATCAGAACGACCCGGCGGGAAGTCAATAGCCCAGTATCCGGAGCCCTACGATGGCAAGGCTGTTCTCAGTGGGATCCCTCCTCATCGTCCTGGCCGCGGCGGCGCCGGCCGCCTGTTCCGATGATGCCTATCCGACCAACGTCAAGTTGGTCGAGGCCGCGGTCGAGGCCGCATTCGATTCCGTCAATATCACGGTGCCGCCGGTTCCCGAAAGCGACATCGAGATCGTGATAGAGGCGGGCCATCCGGGGGACTGGCTGGTCGAGGACGTCCTCAGCAAGCGGGTGATCAGCCGGGGCTGGGATGTCCGCGTGAGGTCGGCCGGTGCGGATTCCGTCGCCGTCCGTACGCCTTTCGCCCTCAAGGTCAGGATCATCCATCTCGATCTTGTCTACGCCAGGCAGTGGAGGCGTTACATAATCGCGTCCAAAGTCGTCGAGAGGGTTGCCAGGGCTTCCTTCCATATAGACCTGGTCGACAGGGATCGTGGCGTGCTGCTGGAGTCGACCAGCACGTCGGCGGAGGTCAGGGATGTCGTTCCCGC
>JALGWA010000191.1 GCA_025774425.1 bacterium | reverse complement strand
GACGCATCAGGTGCTCATCAGGGTCAGGCGACACGGCCTCGGAGACGAGATCGCACGCAGGCTCGAGGAGAACAACATAATATGCAACTACCAGGCGCTCGCCGACGACGAGACCTTCCTCGAACCCAGCGGCCTGCGCACGGGCGTGCAGGAGATGACGCGCTTCGGCATGGTCGAAGAGGACTTCGGCAGGCTTGCCGAGCTCATCGCGGACGTCGTCATCCGGAACAAGAACGTGGCCGACGAAGTCGCGGCGTACCGCCGCGGGTTCCTCGAGATGAAGTTCTGCCTCGCGCCCGAGGACTCGGCCGCCCTCGCCGCGCGGGTGCTCGAGTCGGTGTTCCCGACGAGCGCTTACGCGGCCCGGTTCGCCGAGAACCTGCTCGAGGCTGCGGCAAAGCCGTAGGAGGTGCGTTCAAGTGAAATGCGCCTATTGCGACAGCAAGGACTGTTCGGGAGGCAAGGACTGCACGGGCAGGGCGGAGGAGGTGGCGGCGCTGTATCAAGGCGGCGTCCTCGCGCTCGCCCGGACTGCCTCCTATATAGAAGCCACCCATTACATGAAGGAGCCCCGCATAGTCGAGGTCATCGAGTTTGCCAAGGCCATGGGATATAAGAAAATAGGCATCGCCTTCTGCATCGGCCTCTCGCGGGAAGCCGAGATCATCCACGCGATCTTCGAGCGCGACTTCGAGGTCCATTCGGTATGCTGCAAGGTCTGCGGCATCCCGAAGAAGGACTTCGACTTCAAACCCGTGTCGGGTGACCCGGCGGAGACCATGTGCAATCCAGCAGGCCAGGCCGCCGTGCTCAACGACGAGGGCACCGATCTCAACCTCATCGTGGGGCTCTGCATAGGACATGACATCGTCTTCACGAAGCGGTCCGACGCGCCCGTGACGACGCTGGTGGTCAAGGACAGGGTGCTGGCGCACAATCCGTGCGGGGCGATCTACTCGAGGTACTACCTTCGCAGACTGAAACCGGACCAGGCGGGAGACTAGGGCGCCTCGTCAGGCGTCGGGGCCCGAGGGTTTCTCGGCGTCCTCATCCGTCCCGGCCGGCGGGGCCTCGGTCTTCGCGGCCGCGTCGGCGGGCTCCTCATCCTCCACTTCGCCGCGCATCCCCTTCTTGAACTCGCGCGCGCCCGAGCCGAGCGAGCGCATGAGCTCGGGAATCCTGCGGGCGCCGAAGAGGAGCAGGACGACGGCCGCTATGAGGATTATCTCCGTCGTGCCTATCCTGAGTAGTGGCAACAATCCACTGCCCCCTGTTTGGGTTCGCTCCACCAGTATCTTCACCCCAGCCGCCCCCCCGGTCAACCTTTTTCATGGGGTCAGAGCTCAAAATGCACAATTTCGAGGGGTCAGAGCTCAAAATGCACAGTTGGGCCGGGGCCCTCGGCGATGTTCGCACCCCGGTGCATGTCGCCGCGTCCGCGGGACCGGGGCGACGGCAGGTCGTCGGGCCTCGGGGACGCTGCAGACTTCCCCCGCCACCGGACGCGTGCGACTTGGACGCAGAAGTCTTCCGCGCCGATCCGGGGCGGGCCGTCCTTGCGCTCCGACCAAAGCACGATCCAACCCCGCGCAGGCAGGGCGGCACCGGGGCCGGGACGCCGGCATTCTTGCTGTTGACGAGCGCCCTGGCTTTTGCTATGTTGTCCAAGCGGCCGGGGGACCTCCATCCGGCTTGAATCATGTTATCGCGGAGCGAAACGCAGGGGGAGAAGGTATGCCTATCGTCGACTCCAAGTCCGGAAACGTGGTCAAGGACTATACGATTGCCGAGCTGGAAGAGGCCGCGAACCGAATGCGGGGATACAACCTGATATCGCTGGCTTGCGCCAAGTCCGGTCACTCGGGCGGGACGCTGTCGATTATGGACATCGCCGCCGCCCTCTACCTGAAAGTCGCCACCCACGATCCCAAGGATCCGTTCTGGGACGGCCGCGATCGCATAATATGGTCCACGGGCCACAAGGCCCCGGCGCTCTACATCGCCCTCGGCATGTCCGGCTACTTCCCGGTCGAGGACGTGGCGAAGCTTCGCAAGCTCTACGCCCCCTACCAGGGCCACCCCCACTGGCTCAAGCTCGACGGCGTCGAGGCGTCGACGGGCTCGCTGGGCCAGGGCCTCTCCATAGCCAACGGCCTCGCTCTGGCGGCGAAACTCGACGGCAAGGACCATCACGTATACTGCCTCACCGGCGACGGCGAGCACCAGGAGGGGCAGATCTGGGAAGCCGTGATGGAGGCGGGCCATTTCAAGCTGGACAACCTCATCAATATCCTCGACAAGAACCGTCTGCAGATAGACGGCTGGGTCAAGGATGTAATGGACATCGATCCCGTCATAGAAAAGTACAAGGCGTTCAAGTGGGAAGTCATGGAGTGCGACGGGCACAACATGGCGGAGATCGTCGACGCCCTGGAGAAGGCCAAGGCCGTGAAGGGTAAACCCACCCTCATCGTCGCGCATACGGTCAAGGGCAAGGGTGTGAGCTTCATGGAGGACGTCGCCGGCTGGCACGGCAAGGCGCCCAGCGTCGAGCAGATGGAGCAGGGGCTCAAGGAGCTGGGGCTCGAGGGCAAGATGCCCGTCGAGGAGATGTTCAAGATGGCAAGCGACTACCAGGAGGCCGCCACCGCCAAGCTCGAGGCCAAGATGCCCAAGTTCGGCAAGGACTACTTCTGGAACTCCGGCGAGCGCATGAAGGCGGATATGACCCCGACGAGGAAAGGCTTCGGCAAGGCGCTCTGCGACCTCGGAGACCAGCCGCAGATCGTCTGTCTCGGCGCCGACATATCCGACTCCATCACCATAAGCGACTTCTACAAGAGTTGCCCGGAGCGCACCGAACGCTTCCTGAGCATGGGCATCGCCGAGCAGAGCGCGACCGGCGTAGCGGCCGGCCTGGCCAAGGAGGGCAAACTCCCCGTCTTCGGAACCTACGGCGTGTTCGCATCGGGCCGGAACCTCGACCAGCTCCGCACCACGGTCGCTTACGGCCAGTTCAACGTGTTCGTGGCCGGCGCGCACGGCGGCGTCTCCGTCGGCCCCGACGGCGCCACCCATCAGGCGCTCGAGGAGCTCTTCCAGATGTGCGGCCTCCCCAACATGCACGTCGAAGTTCCCTGCGATTACTTCGAAACGCGCCGGGCCTCCGAGTACCTCCTGTTCAAGGTCAAGGGGCCGAAGTACATACGCTTCGCACGCGAGGCCACGCCCGTCGTGACGGACGATAACACCCCCTGGGTCTTCGGAAAGGCCAACGTGATCCGGTATCGCGGGGAGCAGGACAAGTTCGCCGACGCCTTCGAGCACACCCTCGCCGAGAAATACCGGAGCGAGAAGGAGGATGTGGCCATCATCGCATGCGGTCCGAGCGTGCCGGAAGCCATGCGGGCCGCCTACATCCTCAAGGAGGAGTACGGCATCGAGACCCGAGTCGTCAACATGCATACCGTGAAGCCGCTTGACAGAGATGCGATCATACAGACCGCCAAGGACGTCGACATAGTGATCACGGCCGAGGAGCATCAGGTGGGCGGAATGGGCAATCAGATCGCGGCCGTCATCGCCCAGGCAAAAGAGCTCTTCGGCAAACAGGTAATAATGGGTATGATAGGAGTGCAAGACCGCTTCGGCGAAAGCGGCGCGCCGTGGGAGCTCGTCAAGGAGTTTGAGGTCAGTGCCGAGCACATCGCAGCCAAGGCCAAGGATCTCTACGACTTCGCGAGGAAGAAGTAGAACGCGATATTATCATCCGACAAGGGCCCGACGGGCCGTGCGCGCGCCCGTAATCGGCTGGTTTGCGGCCGTCTCGATTGCGTCCGCGTCGCTGTTGTGCGCAGTCCCGGCGGGAGCCGCGGCTCCGCCCGATTCCGCGCACACGGCGACGGCAGCCCTCCCTCCCGCGATCGTCTCCGTCGAAGATACACCCAATGACGGTGGGACCGCGATAGACCTGGTCTGGGAAATCTCGCCGTCCGAGTCCCTCGCCCCCGGGAGCGTCGTCGAGTACAACATCATGCGCTCGGACAGCGCGGGCGGCGGCTTCCAGTGTGTCGGTGTCGTACCGGCCGGGTCGACGACTTACACCGACGAAGGCGTGGAACCCGACAAACCCTACTGGTACAGGATCGCCGCCGTCGGCGCGGGCGGTACGGCCGAGTCGGCGACGGCGGGGCCGGGCCGTGCTCGCATGCAGTGGTTCAACCACGATCTCGAGAGCGTGCTGGCGCTGGCCGTGCTGATATGTACGCTGATCGTGATCTCCATCATCGCCGCCAAGCGCAAGGCGGGGGAGACCTAC
>JALGWA010000190.1 GCA_025774425.1 bacterium | reverse complement strand
AAGCCGAGGGGCAATGTCACATGCGAGAAGATCGTTGAGCGCCTCGAGGTCGACTTCGTGTGGAATGCCGTCTTCCGTGTGGCCCGGGAGCAGACGGAGCTCGGCAAGCAACGGGACGCCAGACGCGTCGTAAGGCCTGTTGAACCGAGGTATCCCGCCCTGGCGAGATAGGGGCGGGTCGTCGGGGAAGTTTCACCCTTCAGGTCAGCGGGGAAAGGGTGACCATGCCGGGTCCGGAGAGGTCGGCGGACGATCAGATGTGTCGTTCGAGGAGCTCGGTGAGTTCTGCCTCGCCGCCGGCGAGTTCCCCACCGCGATAGAGTACTTCACCAAAGTTCTGACCGGCTGCGAAGTCGCCGGCGAGGAGTGCGGCCATCGCGCCTCCGTCCTGCGCAAGCTGGCGATGTGCTACATGCAGATCGGGGAATGCGACCATGCGCTGGAGATCCTGCACGACGCCTTCGCCCTCGTCGCGGACGGGCAGGACCCGGTAGAGCTCTCGCGCATAATAATCTACCGCGCATGGGCTCACTTCAAGCGCGGCGAGTACGACCTCGCCCAGGCGGACTGCGAGGCCGTGCTGGAGCTTCTGGTCGCTGCCGACAGGCAGAAGGAGCTCATAAGAACCTACAACTGCCTCGGAGCCGTGTTTCTCAGGAAGGGCGGCAACGAGAAAGCGCTGGACTTCTACCGCACGTCACTCTCGATGGCGCGCCTCATCGGGGATCCCGACATTGTGGGGACATGTCTCAACAACATGGGTCTCGCCTGCAAGAACCTCTGTCGCTGGGAGGAGTCACAGACCTACCTCGAGGAGGCCCTCCGCGTGGCGGAGGAACTGGGCCAGCACATGAAGAAGGGTATCAGGCTCAACAACCTCGGTATCATCTACTCCAAGCGCGGTTTCTGGAGAAGGGCGTACAGGTGCTGGAGCGAAGCCCTCGGCATCCTCTCCAGGATGGGCAACCGGCGGGAGACCTTCTCGGCGTGCCGGAATCTCGGGCACTACTACATGACGTACCGCAATTACGACAGGGCCGAAGAGTACTATGTCCGCGCCATGGAAGAAAGCGTGGACAGGGGTGATGCGCGGTGCTGCGCGCTGAGCCTGGAGTTCATCGGCGACGTTCACATGGCGCGTGGACGCCTCGACCTGGCGTATGATCGCTATATGGAGGCCCTCAACTGGGCGGAAGAGATAGCCCCTCACGGCGATGTCGTCGTGGAGGTCAGGAGAAGGCTCGCCGACCTCGAAGTCCAAAGGGGCAACTTCGAGGTGGGACTCGAGCACGCGTCCTACGCGGTCGAAGTCGCGGGCCGGATAGAAGACCTCTTCGAAGAAGCGTGTTCGCTCCGCTCGAGAGCCGCGGCTCGGTTCATGCTGGGCGAGTGGGAGATGGCCAGGGCGGAGTTCAAGCGGGCGATCTCCATGCTGGAGTCGATGGGGGAGAAGAAAGAGCTCGCGCTTACCCTCCTCCGGGCCGGTACGCTGTACTCGACCCAGCAATCCAGCCTCGACCTGGCCGTGGAGTACCTCGACAAGGGCGTGGCGATATTCGAAGAGTTGAGCATGAGTTACGAGGCGTCGCTGTGTGTGCTCGGAAGTGCCTGGATCGCCGCGGGGCGGGGCGAGGTCGAGGAATGCCGGGCGGCGCTGGCGAGGGTGGACGAGATCCACGGCGGCTGCGCGCCTCCCGAGATAAGGGACCGCATGGAGGACATAAGGAGAGAGGCCGACGAGAGGCTGTCGTGGCTCTCGGTCAACAAGGCCAGCAACGTGGTCGACCTGAGCTGGGTCATCGAGAACGTGCTCGCCGAAGGCAACGGGGGAGGGGGGCTCGGGATCGCTCTGGATGCGTGCCTGAGTAAGACCTCGGCCGACAGGGGCCTCATCCTGTTCAGGCCCGGCGACGTCTCGAAAGTCCTCGCTTCCAGGAATTTCGAGTCGGAAGAGTGTGCCGATCTCGTTCCCGTGGTGGAGCGGATGCTGCGCTTCGCGCAAGGGTCGGATATGCCGGTCGTGACGACATGCGTGCGCGACGACGACAGGTTCAACCTCGGCATGCCGGACTCGGCGCCGGGGTCGGCGGCGCTTTGCGTGCCGCTGGGCGCGGGGGACGACAAGGTCGGGTGCATATACCTCGACACCGTCGGGCGGGACAAGTTCTTCGAGAGGGCCGATGTCGAGTTCGTCGTCGCCCTGAGCGGCATACTCAAGAACGTGCTCTCGGAGGCGGCTGCGGGCGAGGCGCGGACCGCCGGCAAGTACAGGCCGAGCGCCCCGGGGACGACATGCCGTTTCCACGGCATCGTGACCCGCAACAGGAAGATGCTGGAGATAATCGATGCCGTGAAGTTCCTCCAAGACACGTCCGCGACGGTGCTCATCGAGGGCGAGACGGGAACGGGCAAGGAGCTGCTGGCGCAGGCGATTCACAAGAGCAGCGGAAGGCGGGACAAGCCGTTCGTCAGGATAGACTGCTCGGCGCTCTCGCGCGGGCTCCTGGAGAGCTAACTCTTCGGGCACGTCAAGGGCGCGTTCACGGACGCCCGCGCGGACAAGGTCGGCCTGTTCGAAGTCGCCGAGGGGGGTACGGTCTTCCTCGATGAGATAGACAAGACCTCGAGGAAGTTCCAGGAGCGTCTGCTGCAGGTCGTCGACAAGCGGGAATTCAAGCGCGTGGGATCGACGACATCGAGGAAGGTCGACTTCAGGCTGCTCTGCGCCACGAACAGGGATCTCGCCGCCGAGGTCCGGGCCGGCAATTTCCTGGAGGACCTGTACTACAGGCTCAAGGTGATATCATTGAGGATACCGGCTCTCAGGACGCGCAGGGAGGACATCCCCCTTCTCGCCGAGCATTTCGTCAAGGTCTCCAGCGGGAGCCAGGGCAAGAAGATCCGCGGGATCTCGAACGAGGCCATGGATCTTCTCATCAACTACGCCTGGCCCGGGAACGTCAGGCAGCTCGAGCATGAGATCGAGCGCGCGGTGACCTTCGCCCCGGACGGGTCCGTGCTGGAAGCCGCAACCTTGTCGGATGATCTGCGCCAGGCGTCCGCGGTCGAGCCGGGCGCGGACGGGGGCGAGGACCTGGCGGAGATGGTGCGCAGGCTGGAAAGCAGGATGATCAGGGACGCCCTCAGGCGCTTCAGAGGCAACAAGACCAAGGCCGCCAAGTCCCTGGGGCTCAGCCGGCGCGGCCTGCTCAACAAGATCCAGCGCTACAACATCACAGTGTAAACCTGGTTCACGCCCGTTTTGTAACCCCCTTTCACAGGCTGACGTCGGATAATCCGGCGCCTGGGCCGCTTATCGACTCTGAGCGTGAACCCTTGTAACGCCGAGGCCGAGGCGCGCGCCTGCGCCCCGGGCGCGGCCGGGGGGGATAGGCGCTAACCCGTTGAATATATGCTGGATAGGAAAGCATCTCGACCGCCGCCGGCGGGTATGGAAATTGCAAAATGCAATAGTCGACGGGATTGGCCTGGCGGCGTGACCCGGCCTCCGAGGCGGCCGCCGTCGACGAGGGTGAGAAGAATGGCGTGTCGCAGGATCGTCACGGACGAAGAGGTTTTCACATTGCCTACGCGGGAGGACATGAGGGCGTCGAGAAGGTCGGGGGCGGGCTCTCCTGCGGCGGCCTCGCCCAACTCGCTCGAGTCCCTGAGCGTCTACATGAAGGCCATCAGCCGCATTCCGCTCCTGACGAGAAGCGAGGAGCGGGACCTGGCGGCGCGAGCGCGGAAAGGCGACAGCCGCGCCCGCGACCTCATGGTCAAGGCCAACCTCAGGCTGGTCGTGTCGATCGCACTGAGGTACCGGGGCATGGGTCTGCCGCTCGCCGACCTCATCAGCGAGGGCAACCTGGGTCTCATCAAGGCCGTGGAGCGCTTCAAGTGTGAGAAGGGCTTCCGCTTCAGCACCTACGCCTCGAAGTGGATCCGCCAGGCCATCACCAAGGCGCTGGCGGCGGACGCCAGGACGGTCAGGCTGCCCGCCAATGTGATAGAGCTGATGCGGAAGGCGCGGACGGCGGAGCGGGTTCTCTCCAGGGCCAGGAACGCGACTCCGTGCAGCGACGAAGTCTGCCGGAGCATCGGCATAACCCCCAGGCGGTATGCGCAGATCGCGGGGGCGTCGACCACGGTCTCGCTCGATTCGCCGTGCACGCCCGACAGCGAGGTCAGCCTGTACGAGGTAATAGCCGACGACCACTCGAGGCCCCCGGACGAGGTCGTCGGCCGGCGCCTCGATGCCGGCCGGCTGGAGGAGCTCCTCGAGAGTCTCTCCAGGCGGGAGAGGGTGATTCTCTCGTACAGGTTCGGTCTGGACGACGGCAACCTGAGATCGCTCGAGGAGACCGGCCGCATGATAGGCATCACCAGGGAACGCATCAGGCAGATCGAGAAACGGGCGATAGAGAAGATGAGAAGAATGCTCAAGCGCCGCAGGATGGAAAAGCTCCTCATGAAAAGGAAAAGCGAATAGGCTTTTCCCGCTGGGATTGCGCTCTCGTTCTCCCCGCAACGGGGGCGCAGTCCCCTC
>JALGWA010000189.1 GCA_025774425.1 bacterium | reverse complement strand
GGCCGAACTCGGCGCTGTAGCCCCCCGTGATGACGTCCATCTCGGCCACCGACCGCGCGCTGACGTTGAGGGAAGGCGATCTCCCCGATATGAGATCCTTCATCTGGACGCCGTCTATTATGTAGAGCGTCTCGTCGGTGCGGCCGCCTCGTATGTGGATCTCGCCGTCGCTCAGGACGACGCCGGCCTGCAGCGACAGGGCCTGGGCGACGTCATCGACCGGCATCTCCTTGAGCTCGTCGGAGGTCACCGTCCTGACGGTCGTCGGCACGTCGACCTCCACCATGGGCCGCTCCGCCCGGACAACAACCTCGTCGGCGGCCGCGAGCACCGTTCGGTAGAGCCTGAACTCGATCTCGGTCGACGTGTACGGCTTCACGACAACTCCCGGCCTTTCCTCGGAGTCGTAACCCATGTAGGTCGCCTTGATGGTGTAAGTGCCCTCGGGCACGTTCTGGATGAAGAAGGAGCCGTCGTCCATCGACATGCCGCCCAACCCCGTGCCCATGACCAGCACATTGGCGAAGGGGAGGGGCTGTTTGGTCTTGGCGTCGAGGACCTTGCCGGTGATGTTTCCCGGTTGCGCAGCCGCCGTGGAAAGCCAGGCGAGGATGACCGCAAGGGCCAGAAGCGCCGGAGACGGTTTTGCCATGGGACGCATGGACACCCCCGGGATGCCGGTTCAGGAATCTCGTCGGAGTTTCACCGGGTCCGAGTCGGAGAAAAGACTATATGCGCTCGCCGGGTTTCCGTCAACCCCCATTAGCCCGACTCGCAGACATTCTAACCCGCCCGGCCCGTGATTTCCATAATGCTTTGACACGAGGCCGGATTCTGGTATCATCAACCGTGGGGGTGAGTGCGTGGGAGTTCTCGACTACCTCAAATCGCCGCTGGTGCTCGGCCCGGTGCTGTTCGCGGCCTGGGTCGTGGCCCTAATGCTAGTAACCAGAGTCGTTTACGCCAGACTCCGCCGCCTGGCCCGGCGCACGGCCACCGACATAGACGACATACTCATCAGCGCGCTGCATATCCCGGTGCTTCTCATCATCCTCGTCTCGGGGGCCTTCATACTCGTCAGGATACTGCCGCTCCCGGCCGAGTGGAGCAGGGGCTTCGCCATAGCGACCAAGGTCGTCATAATCATCGCCGGCGTCATATTCGCCGACGCCCTGGTCAAGGCGGCCCTGCAGCGCGCTTCCGGCAAGGTCGAGTACCTGCGGTCTTCGCCCGGCGTCATCCACACGGCGGTGCGGGGCGTCATAGTCCTGCTGGCCATTCTCATCGGGCTCGATACCGTCGGCGTCTCTATTACGCCGCTCATCGCCTCTCTCGGCGTGGGCAGCCTCGCCGTCGCCCTCGCTCTCCAGTCTCCGCTCGCCAACTTCTTTGCCGGCGTGCAGATAGCGGCGGACAAGCCGATCGAAATCGGGCAGTACATCAAGCTGGACTCCGGGCAGGAGGGCTACGTCACGAGGATCGGCTGGAGGACCACCACCATCAGGGCGTTGCCGAACAATCTCATCGTGGTGCCCAACGCGAGAATCATGGACGCGATCATCACCAACTACTACCTGCCGGAGAAGGACCTCTCCATTCTCGTCAACGTCGGCGTGCACTACGAGAGCGATCTTGAGCATGTCGAGCGCGTCACCGTGGAGGTCGCGCGGGAGGTGCTCCAGACCGTCGAGGGGGGCAAGAGGGATTTCGAGCCGTTCGTCAGGTTTAACACCTTCGGCGATTCCAGCATCGGCTTCACGGTGATTCTGCGCGGGGAGGAGTTCGTCAACCAGTATCTGATCAAGCACGAGTTCATCAAACGGCTGCACAAGCGCTTCAAGCAGGAGGGCATCGTCATCCCGTTCCCCATCAGGACGCTCGATATAAAGAGAGAAGACCTGCTTCTGCTCAGGGGCGACGCTCCCCCGGGCCGGGGCGTTCAAGGAGGTCTGTAATGGAGTTCAAGGTCGGCCAGGACATCGTCTACCCCGAGTACGGGCTCGGCAAGATCCTGGAGATAAAGCACAGGAAAGTCGGGCGCCGCCGCATAAAGGGGGTCGTGATAAAGTTCCCCGCCATGCACATGAAGGTGTGGGTGCCGGAGGATCGGCTCAGGGAGACGAAGGTCCGGAAGCCCATATCCAGGTACATGGTGAAGAAGGTCTACAAGGTGTTGAGATCGCGCGCCAGGTTCCGGCTGGGCACCAAGGCAAAGGAACGGGCCCAGGGCTACAAGGACAAGATACTCTCGGGCGACCCCGTCGAGCTCGCGGAGACGGTGCGCGATCTCGTCCGACTGTCCATAAAGAAGTCCTTGAACGTCAGGGAAGCGGAGATCGCCAACGCGGCGCTGCGGACCCTGGTCGGCGAGATCTCGCTCGCGACCGGCAAGGACTACGAAACCGTCAAGGAGGAGGTCGAGTCCATCCTCTACAGGTGAAACGGCGCCGGGCGTCCGGTCAAGTCTCCCCGGCGTCTTGCTTCCCGCCCAGCCGTGCGGCTCCTACCTGAAAGCCCTCTCCGCCGGTGTCTTCTCTTTCACCGGCAGCCAGATTTCCGTAACGGGGTTCTTCGCGTCCGGCGGGCTCCAGTAGATCTCGCTGGGATACCCGTTGACCTCGTAGCTGTTGGTCCTCGCCCAGTCGAACAGGAGGGTGTAGGCCTCCTTTATGGTCTCGTAGGGTCCCACGTGGTAAGTGTAAGCGACGTAAGCCGGCGTCTGGTAGCCGAAGCCGAGTTCGTCGTCGTCCACGGCCAGCATCGAGCCGGGGTTGGTTACGGGTATCCTGACGTCCCACTGCAGTTCCTCGGGGGCCGTCTGGCCGGGGTCGTTGTAGAATACAGCCATCAGCGGTCCGCAGACGATGTAGCCGCCCTTGTCGAGCTCGGCGTAGAGCCGTTTGGTGACCTTGGGGATCTCGGAGTAGGGCCCCTTGTGCCTGATCAGGGCGACCGTCCTCGGCTCGGTGGTCTTGCGGTGGACCTTGACCGGGGCCTCCGCGGCGGGAGCGGCCGCGACGAGGCACATGACGAACAACAGCGCCGCAGGTGGAATGAACCTGATTCTCATGTCTTCTGCCCTCCTCAGGGTTCTTCTGTCTCCTCCAACTCTATGACATTGACCTTCCCGAAGTCGCTCAGGGGACGGTCAAACTTCTCCGCGTTTCCGACGACCAGTATGGTCAGGCCGTCCGGGTGCAGGTATTCTCGCGCGACACGCCGCACGTCCTCGAGGCCCGCGGCCTGGTAGGCCGCCAGGTCGCGCTCGAGGGTGTCAAGCGGCCGCCCGGTGATGTCGAACATCACCATGCGGCCCACGATCTGCGACTTGGACTCGTAGTCGAAGACCTGCTGGTTGACGATGGCGTCCTTGGCGTTCGCGACCTCCTCGGCCGAGGGGCCCTCGGTGTTCATTCTCTCTATCTGCTCGATCATGAGGGCGAGCGCCCGCATGGCCGCATCCGAGCGCGTCTGGCAGGAAGCGGTGAACAGGCCGTAGCCCCACGGCTTGGCCCGGTAGCTCGACCTGGCGCTGTATGCGAGACCTTCGTCGCTGCGGATCCGCTGGGTGATCCAGGACGTGAAGCTGCCGCCGCCGAGGATGTAGTTCATGATCTTGACCAGCGGCCTGTTCTCGTCCGCGCTGTTGAGCCCCATGTGGCCGGCGAATATGTACGCCTGGTTGACATCCTTGTAGATGTAGTTGATCGAAGGTTTGAGGGCGTACTCCATCGGCGGAGCTTCCGGCTGCTCTCCGCCGGGTTCCCACGAGGCCGTCAGGGCGTCGAGCAGCGCGAACGCCTCGTCGCGCGTGAGGTCGCCGCTTATTCCGATCACCGCGTTGTTGGGTCGCACGTACTTGCGGTGGAACTCGACGACGTCGTCCCGCGTCAGGCCCGATACCGTCTCCACGGTCGCCTCCCGGCCTGCCGGGTGGCCGCTGTAGACGAGCTTCGCATATTCCCGCCGCCCCAGCGCCCCGGGGTCGTCCGCCTTGCGCCTGATCTCCTCTATCATCGACTTCTTCTTGAGAGCGATCTTGCTCTCCTCGAAGGCCGGGTTGACGATGAGGTCGGTCAGAATCTCGACGATCCTCTCGGCGTCCTTGGTCAGGAAGTTGGCCCTGATCGTGCCGGTCAGACTGCCGGCGTTCGTTTCGATGGAGGCGCCGACGAACTCCAGCTCGTCGTCGATGGTCTCCTTCGGAAAACCGGCGCTGCCGCCGTTCCTTATGGCCCAGCCCGCCAGGTCGTTGAGCCCGGTCTTGGCCTCCGGCGGGTATGTGGTCTTGAACATGATCACTATGTCTATGACGGGTATCTCATGG
>JALGWA010000188.1 GCA_025774425.1 bacterium | reverse complement strand
TCGAAGATCTCGAGGCGAACGGGGCCCGCGGCGGGAAGCACGAGCTCGAGGGTCACCGACCCGCCCGAGGGGTTCGGCGACGGCGGGAGCAGCCGCGGGTGCGGCGGAGGCTCCGGCCGGCGGGGAGCGCCGGCGTTGCCGAGGTAGTAGGTGTAGGAGACGTCCCGGTTGTACACGGGGACCCCGTCGTCCATTATGGGCTCGTCCCCGGGGAGCACCGACCGCACGTACTCGACCTTCACCCACTCCGGGTGAACCGTGACGCGCAGGTGACCGGAGTTCCCGTGCATCACGCCGTACTTGTAGTTGCCGTCATTCAGGAAACCGACGGAGTAGTCGGCGTCCCAGGGGATCGGACACGTCTGGTAGACCACCCCGTCGAGGTCCTGCTTGACAAAACAGTGGTCGTGACCGTGGAAGAATATGTCCACCCCTTCGTTTACGAAGATGTCGTGCACGGGTCCGTGCGACCAGCCCGGCCGCTTCACGTCGAAGACGTACGCGCCCGCGGCGTCCTCCCCTCCCCATTCGTACGTGGGAAGGCTGTCAACGGCGAACTTGGCGGCCTCGATGCCGCCTCTCCCATAAGGCGTGGAGAATATGCCCCCCGACATCACGCCGCCCGTCATGTGATGGCAGAACACGAACTTCCAGGCGGCGTCGGAGTTGTGGAGAGTCGCGTAGAGCCAGTTGTACTGCTCCTCGCCGAGCGTCCAGTCCCATGCGTCGTTGCTGCCCGTGTAGCCGTCGTCGAAGTAGTTGTGCGGCTTCGTGGTCGTATACCAGAACGGGTCGAGCACCACGAAGAGCGCGTCGCCCCATGTCCAGGAGTAGTAGTTTTCCCTGAGGCCACAGCCGGGCGTGGTGTCCTGGCTGCCGCCGTAGAATGCGTTGGGCGCGGGGTTGGGAATCACGAGCTTCCTGGCGCATGTGCTCCACACCTCCAGCGAGTCGTCCTCGTTCATCGCCCTCCACCCGTGTTCGCCCTCGTGGTTTCCGAGCACCAGGAAGAAGGGCGCCGCGTGGGCCAGCCGTCCGACGAAGCGCCTCTGCAGGAGATAGCGGTCCAGCGCCTCCTCCATGGTCATGGCATCCCTGCCCCTGAGGTCGGTGTTCGAAAGATCACCCATGTCCAGATGGAAGTCCGGTGTGTCGAGAAGCGCGTTGGCGAGGGTGATCGTGTAGAGGCTGCAGCCCTCGGCGAATTCGGCCTCGTCGTAGAGGGCGTCGTGGATCTGGGCGTCGGCCTGAATGGTGAAGGTGAACTCCGAACCCGGGGGCCTCTGGGTGTGGAAGGTCCCTTCCGGCAGCACCTCGTATGGGAACGTTCCCGCCTCCCGGTAGCGCACCCTGTAATAGTACCTCCGATCCGGGAGGAGCCCGTAGATCGTGAGCTCGATGGGCTCACCCGCCGGATGTCCGGTGATGGGGATGGTGTAGTAATCATAGTCCCCGGACCGCGTTCCGTAGTCTATGTAGAAGTCGATGCTGAGAAGGTTGAGCGCGTTCACGGTGACGGACGTGGCGGTGGGCCTGCCGAGGATCGGCGGCGCGACGAAGGCATCCCCCACGGTCGGATAGACTTCGAGGACCGCGGGCGACCCGCTGCTCTTCGGCATGCTGTAGTCCTCGAAGTAGAGCGTGTTTATATCCGCGGCCGCGGTGCATGAGTCCTCGACCGTGAGAATCAGCACCTTCCCCCCCGGGCCCGAGCCCCATCCGGGGCGCGCGAGTATCTCGTTTATGACCGGAGCGATGTTCGGCCCGTTGTAGTACAGCGGCAGGTTGTTGCCGGCCGCCTTCCACTGGTGCAGCACGTTCCAGGTGATGACCGCATCCGTCTTGGGGAGCGTGGAGGGCAACCGCGCGGGCGAGAGCGGCTCGGGGCTGTCCTCGTCCACACCCCTTATGACGAGACCCAGGCCGGTGTTGACGTGCCCGCCCTGTGCCGGAAACCTCAAGCGGGCATACCTGATCGTCTGACCCTGCTCGAGGTCGGGGACGTGATAGCGCAGGCCGGCTATGAAGGTCTTGGCGAAGGACCTTCCGATTGTGTTGCAGTAGCTGGCGTAGCCGCTCTCGTACCACGTCAGCGAAACCTCTGTGCCGTCGTCGGAGTTGTCGGTTATCTCGTAGACGTAAGGCTCCGACCGGGACTCTCCCGCCATAAGCAGGAGACAACCGGCAAGAAGCAGGCATGCCGTCAGCCTGCCGGCCGAACGTGGAGGCGACCTCATCCGAACACTCCTCGGCTCCCCGGGAGGCGGGTGTCCCGGTCGGAGACCGCCGCCCGCCCTCTCGGAATGAGCATGCTCAATGGGATTTGGCTCTTCTCGATCCTCACTGCTCTATAATCAGGTTATCACAAATCGTGGGAACTCGCAAAGACGAAACAAGTGCTCCCTGGGATCAGGCGCCGCAGGCCGGCCCCTGTGGGGTTGTCGAGGTTGGCACGCCCGAGGCTGGACCCGCCGATCATCTAGCCGGACTGCTCGCCGTCTCCTCGAGCCGCCGCTCGCCGGCCGAACGCATCTGGTCGGCCGCTTCGCCGCTCAGCAGCGAGCCTACGATGACCTCGAAGTCCAGGCTGAGGCGGGCCTTCGCGCAGTCGACAACCCAATCGTCCTCCTGCCCGTCACCGTCCACGTCCTCGCAGCAGTAGCAGGTGCAGTTCGTCCAGCCCGCCAGGTCCGCGTATATGCCCCCGCTCACGACGTCGGTCAGATCGGTCCCGAACTCCTCTATCACGAGGCTGCCGAAGCTGGTGATCCCGCAGTTGCACGGTGCGGCTTCGGGGTCGCTGGAGACTATGAAGATCATGTCCCTGTAGCCGGAGGCGGGATTGTAGCATCTCTCCCTGTTGGTAAGGTAATACACTCCGGCGGGCACGCTGTAGGCCGGGCTCATCACCTCGCCGAACCCACCGAGGTCGTAGTAACCGGGCCCGGTAACCAGTCCCAGGTCAACCTGCATCTGTATGTACTCGTATGTCGGCGTCCCGAGGCCCATCGTCCCGCCCAGCACGTCCAGGAAGGATCCCGTCGCGCTTGCGCCGGGCCGCCCCTTGACGGCCCCCGTCGTCGCGGCCGCAGTGGTAAACGCCGTGAAGGTGAACCGCTGCTCCCATGTGCCGTTCCCGTCCATATCAAGCGAGATCTCTCCCTCCATCCTGCCCCTGGGATAGAGCACCATGTCGGGCACCTGTGTAGTCTCCTCGGATTCGACGGTCACCTGAACCGTGTCCGCCCAGTAGAGATCATGAGACGCTATCAGCCTCCACGTGCCCGGCGTGATGTCCTTCGCGAAACGGCCGTCCGAGACAACGTAGGCGAAAGTCTGCCCGCTCCCGCCTATCTCTTCCACATGCAGGTCGCAATCGCCGCGGAAGGTGTTCGGTTCGATCCCGTTCCGCCGCAGTATCTCGTTTATGACCTTGCCCTCGACCCTGCCCGTGTCCTTGCCCAGGCTGACGGCGACGGTTACGGTCTTGCCGCTCTTGACCGTGACGCCGACCGACTTGGTCTCATAGCCCGCCTTGCTTATCTCGAGAGTCTTCGCGCCCTCCATGATGTTTTCGAAGTAGAACGCTCCCGCCTCGGAGGTCACGTCCTCATGAGAGGGATCCATGGGATTGCCGTCGTCACCCTGCACCACGACCCGGACGCCGCCCAGCGGCGTGGCATCGTCCTCGTCGTGCACCGTCCCGGCGATGTTCCCGAAGCCGACGGTCTCGCTCCATATCTCGAACGTCGTCTTGTAGCGGCTGTTCCGGAAGCCTATGAAGGTCTTGATCACGGACGCCACCGCATCCGAGGTTACGACCACTCTTGCGGCGACATTGAGCTGGGCGGCCATCACCGTGAGGGCCTCGGGCCCGAGATTGAGTCCCAGGGCGCCGATCAGGGTTTCTCCAACCGCATCATGGCTCAGGATCTTCTTGATGCCCCACTTGGTATAGAACACGGCCATGCCCCACATATTGCCATCCCTGATATACGTGATGGTGCGGTCCACCATGCGGGCGTCCGTGGAGAGGAGCTGCATGGTCTTGAAGGCCCAGTGCTGGGCGATCTCCTTGTTTCCGACGGTCTTGTTGACGCCGGAGATTACCGAAACCACGTGCGGCACGAACTCGAAGAAGAAGGTGGACCAGCCGCCGTAGCGTGCGCGTATCTGTTCCCTGGGGCCGAGGTCGTCCCAGATGTTGTCCGCATCGGGGGCCATACCGAACCCGTACAGCATCACCTTCTTGGGGGTTTCGTTGGGGATCACGTCGAGGGCGAACTCGCGCTCGGAGGTTCTGAACGGGTTCAGGCGGATGGCGTCCA
>JALGWA010000187.1 GCA_025774425.1 bacterium | reverse complement strand
GGTTCAGCCAGCCGGTCTACGGCGGAGAGGTGATGGCCACGGCGGTCTACACGTACACGGTGGGCGACGAAACGGTGAAGAGCGGCCGCGAGTGCGTGCAGATAGACGGAACCTACACGGTCCAGGCCGAGGGCAAGGTGGTCAGGGACGGCGTCGAATACGACCTCGCGCTCGAGGGGGACGGCAGACAGACCGTTTACTTCTCCGAGGACCTCCGCATGTTCGTCCGGCTCGACGAGGATTCGCGCCTGTCCGGCGATGCCGTGAACGAAGGCCTGGGGCGCAAGACGACGATCGACGAGAGGCGCGAGCGCACGGTCATCCTGACTTTCTGACAGCGCCCCGGGGACGCAGGGCGCGGCAATGAAAAGGGATGCCGGCGGGTGCCGGCATCCCCCGTTTGACCTCGGTTTCCCGTGCTCTCAGCTATAGAGCCCCAGGTCCATCATGGTGTCAGCGACCTTCAGGAAACCGGCGATGTTGGCACCGTTTACGTAATTGCCCGGAGTACCGTACTCGGCCGCCGTCTCATGCGCTTGCCTGTGGATCGCCTTCATGACGTCGCGGAGCTTCGCGTCAACTTCCTCGCGTGTCCAGGCGTAACGCAGGCTGTTCTGGGTCATCTCGAAGCCGGAGACCGCGACGCCGCCGGCGTTGGCCGCCTTGCTGGGGCCGTAGAGGATCTTCTCCTTGAGGAAGATGTCGACGCCCTCGGGAACCGTGGGCATGTTGGCGCCCTCGGAAACCACGTACACGCCGTTCTTGACAAGGTTCGCAGCGTCCTTGGCGTTGATCTCGTTCTCGGTCGCACTGGGGAAGGCGCAGTCGGCCTTGATGTCCCAGAGCGGGTTGTGGTCGAGCTTGGGGTCGGCCGGCGTGTACACCACACCCTTGAACTTGTCCGCGTATTCCTTGATGCGGCCGCGCTTGACGTTCTTGAGTTCCATCACGAAATCGAGCTTCTTCCGGTCGATGCCCGCCTCGTCGAGGATGAATCCGCTCGAGTCGGAGAGCGTTATCACCTTCGCGCCGAGGTCGAGGAGCTTCTCGACCGTGTACTGGGCGACGTTGCCGGAACCGGACACGAGGCAGGTCTTCCCCTCGAGTGATTCGCCGCGGGTCTCGAGCATCTCGGCGGCGAAGTACACCGCACCGTAGCCGGTCGCTTCGGGACGTATGAGACTCCCTCCCCAGTTGATGCCCTTGCCTGTCAGCACGCCCGTGAACTCGTTCTTCAGCTTCTTGTACATGCCGAACATGTAGCCTATTTCGCGGCCGCCCACGCCGATGTCACCGGCCAGCACGTCGGTGTTGGGCCCGATGTGGCGGAAGAATTCCATCATGAAGGCCTCGCAGAAACGCCTCACTTCGGCGTCCGACTTACCCTTGGGATCGAAGTCGGAACCGCCCTTGCCGCCGCCCATGGGAAGCGTGGTCAGGGCGTTCTTGAAGATCTGCTCGAACGCCAGGAACTTGAGCGTGCCGAGATCCACCGTCGGGTGGAACCTGAGGCCGCCCTTGTAAGGCCCGATCGCGCTGTTGGCCTCGATGCGGAAACCGCGCTGCACATGGTACTCTCCCTTGTCGTCCTCCCACGGCACACGGAACATGATGACCCTCTCGGGCTCGACGATTCTTTCGAGGATCTTGGCCTTCCTGTACCAGGGATGCTTCTCGAGCGCGGGTATTACGCTGTGGACGACCTCCCTGACGGCCTGGATGAACTTCGGCTGCGCCGGGTTCTTGGCCTCCACCTGCGCCATGAAATCCGCTTCGTAGGTTGACACTTCTCGTCTCCTCCACTTTCCGAAACGATCGACATCCGAAACACATCACCCAAAAAGCAAGCACACCTGGACTCGGTCCCGGCTCTCACCTCCATTGCCCTGGTTTTCGGCGTAAAAGTCCCTCGAATTTCCTCAACAGGGTGCTACCGGCCCGAAAAACAAGACTTCGATTGAACGCCCCGCGTACCCGGGGGCGGCCCCGGTCCGCGAATCCGGCAACCTAGCATTTATAGCATAGTAGGCCTGCGGGGTCAAGGCCCAAACGCCGACCCGGCCTAGCCGGCGCGACGCCCCTTCGCGCCGATGTCATAATCGAGGACGGCCTTCCACACGTCGTCCACGGTAATCCGCTTCACGCAGATCCCGTCCTTGCAATCATCTATCCTTCCGCGGTGTATCTGTATGCAGGGACTGCAGTCGACGGCCTTGTATATGGACGTGTTGTTCCTGCCCACGGGAGCGTAGCGCGTGGGGGAGTTGGGACCGAAGAGGCCGATGGTCGGGGTGCCCATGGCCGCCGCCATGTGCAGCGGCCCCGTGTCGTTGCTTATGAAGAGATCGCACCTCGCCATCAGTCCCGCCGATTGCAGGATGCTGAGGTCGCCGGCGGCGCTGTACACCCCGTCGGCTCCGGCGAGGTCGATGATCCCGGCGACGCGCTCGCGCTCATCGCCGCCTCCGGTCAGCACGACGGTCGCGCCGTAGTGCCGTCTGAGGCGCCTTATGATCTCGGCGAACTTCTCTGCGCCCCACCTCCTCACGGGAGCCCTGATGCCCGACCCCGGGTGGATCCCCACGAGCGGACCGTCCGCGCCAATGCCGCGCCTCGACAGCCAGTCGTCGACGACGCCCTCGTCCTCGGGCGTCACCGCAATCGGCTCGAGCTCCCGCACGCGGTCCGAGCCGATCCCGAAGGGGCGGAGCAGCGCCATGTAGGCGTCGACCATGTGCCCGTCGGGATCGAGAAAGGCGGGATGCGTGAAGAGGTCCTTCCGCGGGCTTCCCGTGTAGAAGAAGCCGACCCGCATGGGCGCTCCCGTCAGGTAGGATACGACAGATGTCATCCGGAAGTGCTGCTCGAAATCGATCACGCAGTCGAACCTGCGGGCCCGGAGCAAGCGGACGATTCTCAAGATGCCGCCGATGCCGCTGTCGGCGCCGAAGACGTCGTAGACGACCGTCTCGTCGACCGACGGCTGGGCGGAGAGGACGCCCACGGAGAGCGGAGTCACCAGGGCGGTGATCCGCGCGCGGGGAAACTCCTTCCGCAGTCTCGCCAGGGGGGTGAGCATGAGCACGGTGTCCCCCAGCCCGACGAGCTTGATGACGAGGATGTTGGCCGGCGCCCGCCCGCCCGCGTACGGCACGGCGGGAGGCCTGCGCCCTCCGCCGACGAGCGAACGCAGGCCGTCATAGGCGGCGAGCGCCCTTACCAGGAGCCCGCCGACCGACCTGTCGATGAATCTGAGGAGTGTGCGCGCCATCCCAAGGCAGGATTCTACCGGCGGCGCCCCCGTGAATCAACACATAAGCGCGCCGCGCGGGCGCGCCGTCAGCGCAGGTGCACCATGCGGGTCGTCCTCGAGCCCTCCTCCGTGGTCATGCGGCAGAAATAGGCGCCGGGCGCTACCTCGCTGCCGGTCGCGTCGCGGCCGTCCCATGCCGTCTCGTGGACGCCCGCGGCCGCGTCGGCGTCCAGGAGGGTCTCGACCTTGCGCCCGGTCGCATCGAAGACCACTATCCTCACGCGCTGGGGGCGCGGCACGGAGAAGCGCACGATTGTCGAGGCGTCGAACGGGTTGGGGCGGACATCGAGCCCGAGGCCCTCCGGCTCCGCATCATGCGCGGTCACGCCGGCCGTGAGGTCGACGGCCGTGTTGAGGATCCAGTTGTCGGGATCGAGCTCCACCGCCGTCGGCTCGTCGGCGATGGTCAGGACGAACTCCTCGTGGGCCTCGTCCACCCACACGACGACGAGGGTGTCGCCGCCCGCCGTGGTTATACCGATATCGACGGGCATGGTGAAGACCGGACCCTCCGTATGCACCTGGTCTATCAGGAGGGTGAGCTCATAGTCCGGCCCCGAGGGCTGCGCGCTCCAGAGGTACTCGTAGTCGGGCCAGCCGACGTCGTAGATCCACTCGTCGAAGAACCAGTCGAGGTCCCGACCCGTCACGGCCTCGACCACCGCTATGAAATCCGGTGTCACGGCGTAAGAGTACTCGTAGGTGCTGCGGTACTCCCGGAGCGAAGCGAAGAACAGCGAGTCGCCTACGACATGCCTCAGCATGTGCAGAACGGTCGCGGCCTTCTCGTAGGTCAGCGAACCCCACAGGTTGTTGGGATCGTAGATCGGGGAGTTCCGCCCCGCCGAGAACGCGGGCCCCATGAGGCTGTTCTCCACGTAGGAGTGGTAATCTTCCATGCCGTAGCCGTACTCGCGGTAGAGGGCCTCCCCGTAGGTGGCGAACCCCTCGCTCAGCCACACGTCCCTCCAGTCGCCTATGGAAACGCAGTCTCCCCACCACATGTGGCCCATCTCATGGG
>JALGWA010000186.1 GCA_025774425.1 bacterium | reverse complement strand
CCTCTTCCCCGAGGTCGCGCTCGAGTTCTTCGACATCCGCGACGGCTTGAAGAAGGAAGAGCCGGCCGCGCCCAAACCGGTTGCCGCCGCAGCCCCGGCCGCCCCATCTCAGGCGGGCGGGGTGAGCTCCTACAGGGTTACTGTCGGGGACATGACGTACGATGTCAGGGTCGAAGACGTGGCCGGCGGCACTGCGGCGGCCCCCGACCCCGCTGTGCGCCAGGCCGTCCCCGCCCATGCCTATACGGGCGGCGGCACAATGGTCAACGCGCCCCTCTCGGGCGACGTCCTCAGGGTGCTCATAGATGAAGGAGCGGCCGTCAAGGAGGGGCAGGAGATAATCATCCTCGAGGCGATGAAGATGGAGACCAAGGTGGTAGCTCCCGCGAGCGGGACCGTCGCGAAGGTGTTCGTCGGTCCCGGCGACAAGGTCGAGTCGGGAGATCCTCTGGCCGCGATAGAGTAAGGAGCCCGACATGCAGGAAGTGACCACTGGTGCCGAGCTTCTGCGACGGTTTGGAGGCTCTCTGGGCTTTCTGAACCTCGGCCCGGCGAACGTCGTCGTCATAGTGATCGGCATCTTCCTCATATGGCTGGGGATAAGGAAGAAGTACGAGCCCCTGCTCCTCATCCCGATAGGCTTCGGCGCCATTCTCACCAACGTGCCCCTGGCCGGGATGATGGAGCCGGGCGGACTCCTGCTGTTTGTCTACGAGAGCGGCATCAAGACGGGCCTCTTCCCGCTCGTGATATTCTTAGGCGTCGGGGCGCTCACCGACTTCGGCCCCTTGATCGCCAACCCCAAGACCACGTTGCTCGGCGCCGCCGCGCAGTTCGGCATATTCGGCACGCTCCTCGGGGCGATGGCCCTCGGCAGGATCCCCGGGCTCGGCCTGAGTTTCACGCTGGCCGAGTCGGGTTCGATCGCCATAATCGGAGGAGCCGACGGGCCCACCGCCATCTACACGGCCTCCAGGATGGCGCCCCACTTGCTCGGGCCGATAGCCATCGCCGCGTACTCGTACATGGCCCTCGTCCCGATCATCCAGCCTCCCATCATGAGGGCGCTGACGTCCAGCAGGGAGCGCAGGGTCAGGATGAAGGAGATGCGCGTGGTCTCCAAGCGCGAGCGCGTCATGTTCCCCTTCGTGGTTACGATTCTATGCGCGCTTATCGTGCCCACGGCGGTGCCGCTCATCGGCATGCTCATGTTCGGAAACCTGCTGAGAGAGGCGGGAGTCGTGGAGAGGCTGGCGAAGACGGCGCAGCACGAGCTCATAAACATCGCGACGATCGGCCTCGGCCTCTCGGTGGGCGCGACGCTCACCGGCGAGCGATTCCTCACGCCGAGCACGCTCGGCATTCTGGGGCTCGGCATCGTGGCCTTCGCCATCGGAACCGCGGCCGGCGTGCTGCTCGGAAAGGTCATGTGCAGGCTCTCGGGCTGGACCATAAACCCGCTCATCGGCTCGGCCGGGGTCTCGGCGGTTCCCATGGCGGCGAGGGTCTCGGAGAACGAGGGTGTGCGGGAGGACGCCGGCAACCACCTCCTCATGCACGCGATGGGACCCAATGTGACCGGCGTCATCGGCTCGGCCGTCGCCGCGGGCGTGCTGCTATCCATGATCCCCCACTAGCGGGCCGCCTGACCCACCCAGCCGTCCGACTAAGGCATTGACACGGGGAGTTTGCTCCGGGTAGATTATGCAGGGGGTCCTCCCGGCGACGGCCGGGTGATCTTGCTCATCATGGTGCGCCCGTAGCTCAGCTGGATAGAGCGTTGGCCTCCGGAGCCAAAGGCCCTGGGTTCAAATCCCAGCGGGCGTACCAGTCTCACTCCCCGGCGCGCGAACGAGTCACCTGAGGAGCACGACCCTGCGCGTCCGGCTCCGCCCTTCCCAGGTCAGGCGATAGAAGTAGACGCCGCTCCGCAAGCGTCGGCCCCGGTCGTCGGCGCCGTCCCAGACCACGCGGCCGGTCGGCGCGCCCCGGCCCCGCCGGATCAGGGTGGCCACGAGATGTCCGCGCACATCGTATACCCTGAGGCCGATGTCCGCCCCTGAGCCGTCGCCGGGCACATCGAAGGAGATGACCGTGGAAGACCTGAAGGGACTGGGGCAAGCCGGCTCCAGCACCATCCCGGGCGGCCCGCTTCCATCTCCGCGCGGTGCGCCCGCGGGCGCGCAGTTCTCGGTCTCCCAAGTCCAGGCGTTCATGCCGCCCTCCATGTCGAAGACGCGGGTGTAGCCCCGGTCGTCGAGGAAGTCGGCGGCCTGGTTGCTGCGATTGCCGCTTCTGCAGACCAGGACTATGTCTTCGTCGGCGGGAAGGTCTTCGTAATGGGCCTGGAAATAGCCCGAGGTCCACGGCATGTTGACGGCCCCCGGGATGTGACCCGGAGGAACGTACGTGCTGTCGCAGTATTCCGAGAGTTCACGGACATCGACGAGTACGCCGCTCCCGGCCGTGTCCGTCCATGCCTTGACCTCGGCGGGCGTCAGGTCGGTATGGGCGCGGGCCGCGCCGGCCAGGACCAGAACCGAAAGAGTCACCATCAATGCGTTCTTCATGAGTCGCGACCTCGATTGGTAATAGGTAACCGTCACACTTACTCTTCAATATAAACCATCCCGCCGGAGGGTGCAACGGGGAGGCTATTCGAGCATGACGATCTTCTTGAATCCGGTCCCCGACTCCGACAGGAGCCTGCAGAAATAGACGCCCGGGGCTACGTCGCCGCCGTCACGACCCCTGCCGTCCCATTGGAACCTGTGCCTGCCGGGCTCGTACACGCCCTCCGCCAGGGTCATCACCATGCGGCCGCGTATATCGTAGATGCAGAGGCTGATCTCCTCCCGCGCACTAAGCGCGAAGGTGACGGTCGTGGACGACCTCGTGGGGTTGGGACTCGCCTTAAGGGACAGCCCGGCCTCGAGCTCCGTCCCGCCGCCTGCAACCCGCGCGGCACCGCCCGACAGGTAGGCCGCCGCATTCTCGAGCATGTTCCCGGCCACGCTGCGGTCGGCGACGGCCGAATAGGCGAAGGCGAAGAAGACGACGTTGGGGCTCCCACCCAGGTCGTGGACAAGCAGCCCTGCGCTCGACGGGTAGTCCGAGGTCCCATAGACGACGGACGCTCCCGGCCCGGGCGTGGCGGCGTCGAGGTCGCCGTAGCCGCCGTAGGTTATGCCTATGCTCTGAGGCAGGACATTGGGCACGGCCGCGAGCGGGTGCTCTTCCATGCCCGCGGCGACTACGAGCGGACCGACGTCGTCGCCCTTCCAGGCGTCGACGTGGAGCACCGAGTCCGCGAAGTCGGGATAGCCCGGACTCGATGCGGCATCGTATGCGAGTTCCCCTCGCTCGATGAGGAGCCTGCCGCCCGCGGATGCGTAAGCGATGAGGTGGGCCCGCAGCGTCGCCGACTCCACCGGCGAGGTGTCGTCGCCGGACGACCAGACGATGAAATCGTAGGAAGTCCAGGTCGCGGGATCGGTCGCCTCCGCCGCCTCCAGCGTCGTCCCGTAGCCCAGCGCCTCCAGGCCGGCGGCCATATCCGCGGCCGACGTCCCGAAGAGGAGCATGGACCGGACGGCGTCCCGGTCCGGCGCCTTCGAGAGGGCGGTCTTCCCGGAGTAATCGTCCACCACCAGGACATCGCCGATCGTGGGGTCGAGCTCGAAGTCGAGGGTGGTGTCTCCGTGAACGTCAGCGTAGACGGTCTCCGGCGCATAGCCGGGCGAGCGCGCCGTGATGTCATACTCGCCCTCGTCGAGGTCGAGCGAATACGTCCCGTCGCCTGGGTCGGTCGCAACGGAGTCGGCGACCTCGCCGCCGGGGTGGTAACGGGCCTCGACGCCCGCGGCAAGCGGCGCGCCGCCCGAGGACGTGACCACGCCGGAGATCTCCACCCTCCGGGCGGGCGCGAGCTCGACGTCGAGCACGGTCGCGGAGTCGGCTGCGACCGCCACTCCGGCGAAGGTCTTGGAAACATAGCCCGGCGCCCGGAACTCCAGCGTGTAGGTCCCCTCGTCGAGAATGCGGTGATAGTCGCCGACGTCGGGGTCCGTCCTGTCGTCCCAGGCTGTTCCCTCTACCACGACCGTGGCCGCGAGGGGCTCGCCGGTGGCGGAGTCCGTCACGACGCCCCGCACGCCCCGCAGGCAGTACTCGAGGTAGGCAACCATGGACGTGTCGTTGTCGGCCCAGAACTGCGGCAGCTCGGAAGCCGGCGGCCACTTGTCGTCGCTGATCTCTATCGTGACCTCCATGTCGGCGCAGTAGTCGTAGTTCCAGTCCTGCATGCTGCCGTGGACCTCGTACCAGTCGTATCCGTTCGTA
>JALGWA010000185.1 GCA_025774425.1 bacterium | reverse complement strand
CGGCAAGATAGCGGGCGGGAGCAGGTTCAACGTAATTGCGCCGGAGGTCGAGATGGAGGGTACGGTGCGGACGCAGTCGCGCACGCTCCGCCGCCGGGCTCCGGGCATGATTCGGGGCCTCCTCGCCCATGTCTGCAAGGCGCATGGGGCGGCGGGCAGGCTCGAATACATCCCGGGGTATCCCGCGCTCGTCTGCGACGAGGGGCTGACGCGGGTGGCGCGGGCGGCCTGCGCCGAGGTCGTGGGCAAGCGGAACGTGGTCACGCACCGCGGGTTCGAGATGGGTGGGGAGGACATCGCCTACTACGCGGAGAAGGTGCCGGTGACGGTCATATTCCTGGGGGTGGGCCGGAGGTCGGGGCGGTCCTACCCCATTCACCATCCCAAGTTCACGTTCAACGAGAAGGCGCTGCGTACGGGCGTGGGCGCGCTCGCGCTGTCGGCCGTGAGGTACCTCGAAGGAAAGCGGGGCGGCTAGTGCCGGGTCTGGATGAGATAGGCGAGTTCGGGCTGATAGAGAGAATAAGGGCGCGCCGGCGGGCCGCCGACGAAGATGTCGTCGTCGGAATGGGTGACGACTGTGCGGTCTTGAGGCGCGGCAGCATCCTCGAAGTGCTGACGACCGACTGCCTCGTCGAGGGCACGCATTTCCAGCCGGGCTGGCTGAGCATGGAGGACGTGGGCTGGAAGGCGCTGGCCGTCAACTTGAGCGACGTCGCGGCGATGGGCGCGACGCCGAGGCATGCCCTGGTCACGCTCTTCATCCCGGGCGGCATCGCCGCCGAGGACATCGACTCGCTCTATGACGGCGTCGAGGCCTGTGCGGCCGGGGCCGGCGTCGTGGTCGTCGGCGGCGACATCGTGAGGATCGACGGACCCTTCGCGGTTTCCATCACGCTTTCGGGGACATGCGAGCGCGACGAGGTCGTGACGCGGTCCGGTGCCAGGGAGGGCGACGTCATCGTGGTCACGGGCCGGCTCGGGGAGGCGGCGCTGGGGATGGAGTATCTCGAGTCCGGGCGGCGTCCCGCCGGCCCGGCTGCGGAGCGCTCGGCGGAGCGGTTCAGGCGTCCCGTGCCCCGCCACGAGGAAGCGCGCGTGATAGTGCGGGAGCTGCAGCCGACGTCGATGATAGACCTGAGCGACGGGTTGGCGTCCGACCTGTGGCATATACTCGACATGAGCAAGGCCGGCGCATCGCTGAACGCCGAGGCCGTGCCGGTGGGGGAGGGTGTCGTCGACTGGTTCGAGGGTGACAGGGAGTCGGCCCTGGAGTTCGCCGTGCGCGGCGGGGAAGACTATGAGCTCCTCTTCACGATGAGCGGCAGGCATGGGGACGCGCTTGCCGGCGCGGCGGCCCGCACGGGCCTCGAGATGACCGCCATCGGCAGGATCACGCCCAGGGAGGCGGGCTTCGTGCTCGCCGCCGCAGGCGCCGAGACGAGAGTCGGGCGCGGAGGCTTCGACCACTTGAAGGGCCTTCGAGAGCACCGGAAGGAGGTTTGACAGTGCATGTACGGGAGTCGTATGTCCGGCGCAACACGAGTACGGTTTACGTGGGAGACGTGCCCGTAGGCGGGGGCAACCCCATCACCGTCGAATCGATGACCAAGACGGACACGCTCGACGTCAAGGCGACGGTCAGGCAGATCAAGAGCCTCGAGAAAGTCGGCTGCGAGATGGTGCGCATAGCGGTTCCCGATTACGATGCGGCCGAAGCCCTCGGCAAGATAACCGAGCGCGTCAAGATACCCGTCATCGCCGACATACACTTCAACTACAAGCTCGCCCTCATGGCGCTCGAGGCCGACGTCGACTGCATAAGGATAAACCCGGGCAACATAGGCGACAGGGAGAACATCATACGGGTCGCCGACGCGGCCAGGCGGCACAACGTATCGCTCAGGATCGGGGTCAACGCCGGCTCCCTCGACAAGGCGCTGCTCCAGAAGTACGGCGCCCCCATACCCGAGGCGCTGGTCGAGAGCGTCTCGAAGACGGTGGCGCTGCTCGAGGACATCGGGTTCACCGACTTGATTCTGTCGGCCAAGGCATCGAGGGCCCCGGTCGCCGTCGAGACCTACCGGATGCTCGCCAACCGCTTCCGGTACCCGCTCCACGTGGGCATAACCGAGGCCGGAATGCCGCCCGAGGGGGTCATACGGTCGGCCGTGGGCATCGGCGCACTGCTGGCCGAGGGCATAGGGGATACCATACGGGTCAGCCTGACCGCGTCGCCGGAGGAGGAGGTCGAGGTCGGCTTCGAGATCCTGAAGGCGCTCTTCCTGAGGAAGCGCGGGCCCGTGGTGATATCCTGTCCGACCTGCGGGAGGTGCACCATAAACCTGGGGCGCATCGTGAAGCAGGTCAGGAAGAAGCTCGTCAACATCGAGGAGCCCATGGTCGTCGCGATCATGGGTTGCACGGTCAACGGTCCCGGCGAGGCGCGGGAAGCGGACGTCGGCATCGCCGCGACCAGGGGCAACGCGCTCATATTCAGGAAGGGCGAGATCATCAAGAAGGTCGCGCCCGCCAAGGCCGTGAACGCCCTCCTCAGGGAGATGAAGCAGGTTTCCAAGCGGCGGGGCAAGCCGAGGCGGAGGTAGAGTCTAGGCGCCCGGGAGCTTGGGGTCGACGAACACGACCTTCTCGCGCAGCATCGCCGCCGTTCCCGGCGGGCCTTTCCTCACCTTCTTGACGTAGCGTTTCTCGGTGTAGGAGACGGGGACGTTGGCGGACGTTCTCGCCTTGCTGTAGTAGGCGGCGATGGCCGCGGCTTCGAGCAGGATGTGCCTGGGGGGCGGCGGCTTTCCCTTTTCCCGCCTCAACACGACGTGCGCTCCCTGGGCCTGCCGGGCATGGAACCAGAAGTCGCCCGGCGAGGCGTACCTGTGGGTGAGGATGTCGTTCTCCTTGGCCGAGCGCCCGACGAGGACGACCCAGCCGCCGGCGAGCTCGTACCGTCTCGGTTTTATGCCGAGGCGCATCGCCTTCTCGTCCGCGGGCGGCTCCTGCCTTCGTCCGCCCGCCCGGGCGAAGAGGACTTTCTCCTCTATCTCGGTCAGGCGCCGGGCGTCCGTGAGGCCGTCGAGTTCGCCGGCTATGGCCTCGAGGTCCGCCAGGCGGCGGCGGGCCGTTTCGAGTTTCTCCTGGGCGAGTTCCGCGCGCCGGGCGGACTTGCGCGCCCTCTTGAAGTACGCCTCGGCGTTGCGTTGCGGCGTCAGGTCGGGCCTGAGCTCGATCCTCATTCGCGCCCGCCCGCCCGTGTGCAGGTCGGGGAGCGAGACCTCGGTGTCACCCTTTCTGATGCTGCCCAGATTGGCCATGATCGCTTCCGCGCATCTCCTGCAGCGCTCCGCCGCGTCGCGTTCGCCCGCGGCGTCCCGCGTCTCGGCCTCGATCTTTCTCAGCCTGCGGAGCTCGCGCTCCAGGGTCTTCTTCACCTGCTGCCTGCGCCTGTCGAACGCCAGGCTCGCCGTGAGATTCCTCAGGATGTCGAGGGCGGCGTCGTTGAGTGTCTCGGCGCTTTTCACCTCCTCCACGCCGTCCTGACGCGGCGTGTACCATGCTATTCCGATGGTGGGTGGCCGGCCCGGGGCCTGCCGGCCGACGGCGAAAGTGCACGGACTCACGCTTCCCCGGCGGTATGCGCCCATGATGTCGGCGAAGGCCTCGCCGAGCGAGCCGCACGCGCGGGCCCGATGCGCGATCTCCCGGGAGAGAAACGGCCCGACGCCGGCCACGGCCTCGGAGAGCGCCTCGGGGTTCCCCCGTCGGGCCAGGGTGCCGAGCAGGTCGCCGGTCACTTCGAAGGGGTGGGTCCTGGGAGGCGCCGGTTGGGTGACGTAGTGCTTTCCAACGTCGATCCGGCGGCTTCGCGTGTGCGTACCCGCCTTGAGGAGCAAGGCGCGGACCACGCCCTCGGCGTCGGTCAAGAAAAGGTTGGGGAATGACGGGTTGAGTTCGAAATGGAGACGCCGGGCCTCGCCTCGGGGCGACTCCAGGTTCACCGTCACGACCCGGTCCAGGTCGACCTGCTCGACGGCCGTGACGATGGAGCCGCGGATGAGGTTCTCGAAGCGCGGCAGGTGGGTGAGGCGTGTCTCGTTGTCGGTTCGCCCGTCCACGCATACCAGGGCGAAGCCCGGGGCGTGCAGGAAGCGCAGCACGCTGCGGCGCCCCCCGCCGGCCCGGAGTGAGATCGAGACCACCCGGTCGTCGCTTATGTAGACGCTTCTCGCCTCGAGGCCCCGGAGCATGCCGTCGAGCTCCCGCGCGAGAAACGTCACCGTGAAGGCTCCCAGTATGAGCGGCATGGGGCGAATATAGCACGAGCGCGCCCCCTGTTCAAA
>JALGWA010000184.1 GCA_025774425.1 bacterium | reverse complement strand
CCATGCAATACCCGCTATTGCTATCACGACGACGACCGCGATCGCTATGTAGCCACCCGCTTTCATCTAAAGCCACCTCCTGTCAGGCCGCACGGCCTTGTCGTTCGTCTCGTCACGTCCTCCATGCATGTCATGCGCATCCTACCAGCCGCCGCCGGCGCCGGCGCCCCCGGCCGAACCCCCGCTGAAGCCGCCGAAACCGCCGCCGAAACCGCCGAAAGACCCGCCCCCGCGGCCGCCCGTGCCTATCCAGAAGCCCCGTCCGCCGGCCGCACCGCGGCGCAGCCCCATCATTATGATCAGAAGGATGAACACGAACGGAAACAGGGCGGAGAGCAGCATGGTTATGGCCCGGCGCCGGGGCAGCCGGCTCCCCCGGTCGAGGTCCTGCATCATGCGGGTCGCGGCGGTGTCCTCGAAGGCGAGTTCCCCGCCGTACTCGGCCATCACGCGCTCTGCGAGCATGCGCGTCGCCCGGACGAGGCCCGCGTCCTGCCGGCCGGCCCTGAAGGCGGGCCGAAGCACGTCATAGTATATCCTGTGCGCGAAGGCGTCCGGTATGGCCCCCTCGAGGCCGTAGCCGGGCTTGATCCACATCTGCCTGTCGTCCACGGCGACGAGGATGAGCAGCCCGTTGTCCTCGCCTTTCCTGCCTATGCCCCAGTCCGTGAAGAGTTCGACGGCGTACTCCTCGACGTCCTCTCCGCCCGTGGTCCGCACGGTGACGACGGCGATCTCGGCGCCCGTCTTCGCCCTGACTTCGGCGGCCATGCCCTCGATCAGCCGCTCGGCGTCGGGCGAGATGAAATCGGCGAAGTCGTTCACGTGGCCGACGGGACGCGGGAACTTGCCGTCGCCCCCCGGCGCCGGCGGACACAGGACGAGGATGGCGGCGCAGGCCGCGAGCAGCGCGGCCCCCGCCGGGCGCGTCGGAAGCATCCTAGAGGGCATCGGCCGCACCCGCCAGGTCGCTGATCTCGTCGATGTAGCGGGCGAGGACGGCATGGGCCTCCACGCCCTCGATGCGCTCGTCCCCGGCCTTGTCGCGCAGTACGGCGAGGAAGGTCGCCGTCTCGACCCCGAAGGCGTCGCCGAGCGCGGCGACGACGTCGGCCTTCCCGCGCGGCGGCGCCAGCCCCTTGAGTCTCAGCATGGCCCGGAACACGGGGATGAGCGATGTCAGCGACGTCGTGAGCACCCGCTCCGCGCCCTTCTTCCGCCAGCCGATCTCGAGATACGCCTGGCGTGTCCTGAGCACGGCCGCCTTGAGCTGGGACTCGCACTCGAGCCTGAGCCTGTCGCGGTCGACTTCGAGCGAGGAGAAGTAATCGTCGCCCATTATCACGACGTGGCTGTCCCTTATCTCGAGGAACTCTATCGGGAAGACGTCGAGGGACGCCTCTATGTATTCGGGCGTCAGCATCAGGGGCGGCACGATCCTCTTGCCGATTCCCCACTTGACGACGTCGAGCAGGCGCGTCAGCACATCCTCGTCGAGCCTCCCGAGCACGGCGGCGAGGTTGATGTCGCTCCTGCCGGGAACGAAGTCCGCGCCCGTCGCGCTGCCGTACACCGACACAGCCTTGAGGTCGCTGCCGAGCTCGGTGTCGAGACCCGCGACATAGTCGTCGAGATGCGCACGGGCCTTCTCGTGTATCGCTTCCAGGTTCTTAAGCGGCATTCTCACTCCCCTTGCTCCACTAGGACTACGTCGACATGCCACCGGTTATTCAGACCGCGTCCCGAATCTACAGGGACGATGACGATTCGTCAACAGATCGCCGCCGCGGGCATGCTCAGGCCCGGAGCTGCCAGGCGCGGTTGAAGAAACCCCTGTAGGTGAAGGTGGCGCCGACCAGCATGGTGATGGTCGTGCTGGCGACGAGCATGTATATGACGACGAGCTGGATCCTCACCGCATCGACCGGATCGGCGCCCGCCAGGAGCATTCCCGTCATGGCGCCCGGCATCTGCACTATGCCCACTATCTTCATGAGATTCAGCATCGGGATGAATGACGCCTTTACCGAGCGCCTGACCAGCGGCTCGATGGCCTTCTGCGGACTCGCCCCGAGGCAGAGGGCCGCTTCCACCTCGCCCCGCCTCTGCTTGACCTCCGAGCTCACGCGCTCGAAGCTCAGGGACAGGGCGTTCATCGAGTTCCCGATGATCATGCCGCCCAGCGGGATGAGGTAACTCGGGGAAGCGTCGATGATGCCGAGGGCGAGCATGACGCCCAGAGTCGCCGCACCCCCCGAGAGTATGGAGACGAAGGACACCTTGAAGGCTCCGGGCATCGACTTCGCCCTTCCCCGCGCCGTGTAGGCCGCCACGACCACCATCACCAGGAGGAGCAGGACCTGATACTGAACCTTCTCCAGGCCGAAGATGAACTTGAGCGCGAAGCCGACGGCCATGAGCTGGATGAAGCTCCTCACCGTTCCCTTGAGGATGTCGCGGCCGACGCCGAGCCTCTTGATCTCGACGAGCACGACGGCGATCACGATGAGTACGGTCGAGGCGATCAGTTGGCTCATCTCAATTCCCCGTTCAGGAACCTGCGTGTGCGCTCGTCGGCCGGCGAGGACAGCATGTCCTCGATCTCGCGCTCCTCCACCCTGGAGCCGTCGATTATCAATATGCCCCTGTGGCCGAGCCGCCTCGCCTGCTCGATGCGATGCGTGACGAACACGCATGTTAGGCCCAGGGCCCGCACCAGGCCCGAGACCAGCTCTTCGACCTGGACGGTAGACGTCGGGTCGAGTCCGCTCGTCGGCTCGTCGAGAAGAAGCACCCGGGGCCTCAGCGCTACGGCCCTCGCTATCGAGACCTTCTGCGACTGGCCGACCGACAGGGTGGAGACATCCTGCCGGAGCATGGCCTCGTCGATACCGACGAGGGCGGTGATCTCGGCCGGGTCGACGTCCATGCCGTGCAGCCGGCAGCCGTAGAGGATGTTGTCGAGCACGGTGCCCTCGAAGAGAAAGGGCTGCTGCAGCACCATCCCGACCTCGACGCGGAGGTCGCGGACGTCGATGGACGAGAGCGGCGCGCCCATGTAGCGGATCTCGCCCGAGGAGGGGTCGTCCAGACGGTTGAGCAGCCTGAGGAGCGATGTCTTGCCCGACCCCGTCGGGCCGAGCACGATGGACACCCTGCCCGCGGGGACGGTCCAGTCGATGTTCTTCAGGATCTCCTTGCCGTTCCTCGCCATGGAGACCTGCGAGAGATGGAAGACGGCATCCTGGTCCAAGGCACTCCCTCCGCCGGGCCGGGGCGCCGCGCCTCCGACCCGGCACGATTCTAACCGCCCGGCCGCGTGCTTGTCCACAACACTAACGCCGTGTCGGATCGACAACGAGCACGAGCGGGGAGCGGCGCGGGCCGGGGCGCCGGTATGCGCGAGACGCCTCCTCGTTTCCCTGGAATGCCCGCCGGCGGCCGACGCCCCCGAACGGACGAACCGGGCACGTTTCTTGCGACTCGTCGCTCGCGGTTCGGAAAGGAGGTTCGCGATGCGCAGGTTGCTGTTCCCGGTCATGCTCGGAATGCTGGTCGCCGCCGGCTGCAGCATATGCACGGGCGGTTGCGACGACTGCTGCACCGACCCCTGCAGTTGCCGCGATTGCTGCGATTGCTGCGACTGAGGACGCGGCGCCGGTCCCGGGTCCCGAATCACTCGCCGGCGGACGCGACCACCGGCGGCGGGTTCATGGCCTCGAGCAGCACGTCCCTGGCCTCTGCGAAGGCGGCCAGCTCCTCCTCCGGCACCGGGTCGGTGCGCGGGTAGTCCAACGTGAGGGGATTGACATACGAGCCGTACTTCTTGACGCGGAAGTCCAGGTGCGGCCCGGTCGCCAGCCCCGTAGCTCCCACGTAGCCGACGATCTGGCCCTGGGTGACGCGCCTGCCTCGCTTCACGCCCTTGCCGTAGCGTGAGAGGTGGCCGTAGCAGGTGGTGTAGATGCTGTTGTGGCGGATCTCGACATACTTGCCCATGCCGCCGTTCCAGCCCGCCTTGACGACGGTGCCGTCGCCGATCGCCACCACCGGGGTGCCCGTGGGCGCGGCGTAGTCCACGCCGTAATGCGGCCGGTAGACCTTGAGTATGGGATGGAATCTCCTCGACGTGAAGTAGCTCGATATTCTGCGGTAGTTGAGCGGCGACTTGAGGAAGACGCGCCTGACCGACTTGCCGTCGACGTCGTAGTAGCCCACCCGGCCGTCGCCGCAGCGGTAGCGGAAGGCGAGGTATTCCCTGCCCTTGTTCACGTACCTGGCGGCCTGAACGTCGCCGATGCCGATATGCATGCCGTCACAGAACCATTCCTCGACGATTATGGTGAAAGTGTCGCCTCTCCTGG
>JALGWA010000183.1 GCA_025774425.1 bacterium | reverse complement strand
GGGTTGGCGAGCGTGATGTAGCGGACGACTCTGGGCATGTTTTCGATCGGCGTGAAGAAGCCCGACGTTAGTATGGTGAATATGGAGAAGAACCAGGCGAAGAACATCGCCTGCTGCTGGGTGCGGGAGATCGTCGATATGAACATGCCCACGCCCAGAGTCGTGAAGAGATACACGAAAGCGAGGCTGTAGAGCAGGAGCGGGGATCCGACGAACGGCAGGCGGAACCAGGCGATGCCGAAGGCGAGCGCCGCCGTGATCTCGACGAACCCGAGCAGCGCGAACGGTATGGTCTTCCCCATTATGAAGGCCGGACCGGACATGGGTGTGACCATAAGCTGTTCGAGCGTCCCCATTTCCCGCTCCCTCACGATGGCCATCGAGGTGAGAATGACCGTGATCGTGGTGAGCAGGATGGCGACGATTCCCGGGACCATGGCATAGACGCTCTTGGCCTCCGGGTTGTAGAGAAACCTCTTTCGCATGCCCACGGGCTGGTCCATGCCGGCGAAGTGCTCGTTGAACCTCTGGGTCATGAGCCCCGCGTAGCCGAGCGCGACACCGGCGGCGTTGGCGTTGGTCCCGTCGACCCAGAGGGCGGCGGCCGCGCGCCCGCGGGCCTCCAGGTCCCGCGAGAAGCCTTGCGGGACGACGAGAAAGGCGTCGTAGCGGTTCTCGCGGAAGCCCTGTTCGGCCCGGGTTATGGGTACATCGGGCGCCTCGATGATGAAGTAATCCCCGACGGAGAAAGACCGGAGGAACTCCAGGGAGACGGACGACCTGTCGCCGTCGAAGGCCGCCGTGCGGATCAGTTTGACGTCGAGGTCGACGGCGTACCCGAGCAGGAGCATCTGCAGGATGGGGGCGATGAGAATGAACCGCAACATCAGGCGGTCGCGGAAGACCTGCCGGAACTCCTTCTTCACGAGTGCGAAGACGACGTTCATCCGGCTCATACCTAACCCACCTTTATCTTGAAGCGCGTCGACGCCAGCGTGATGAGCACGAAGGCGATCGCCAGCAGCCCGGCCGCCTGGGGCCACAGGGTGGCGAGACCGGCGCCCTTGAGCATTATGCTCCTTATTATGACGATGAAGTATCTCGCCGGCACGATGAGCGTCACGATCCGGAGCACCCGCGGCATGTTCTTTATCTCGAACGCGAATCCGGAGAGCAGAACGGACGGCATCATGGTAAGCGTGAGTGTCACCAGCATGGCGACCTGTTGGGTGCTTACGAGAGTCGACACGAGTATGCCGATGGACAGTGCGGCCACTATGAAGATGACGGCGAAGGCGGAGAGAAGCGCCATGGAGCCGTTGACGGGCACGCCGAAATGGAACACGGCGAAGCTCCAGACGAGAAGCCCGTCCAGGCCCGCAAGGCCGATGTACGGGATTATCTTGCCGAGCACGATCTCGTGGGGCCTGACCGGCGCGGTCAGCAGCTGCTCCAGCGTTCCGACCTCCTTCTCGCGGGCTATGGTAAGCGACGTCAGAAGGGCCGACACCAGCATGAGGATGACCGCGATGAGGCCGAGCACGAAGAAGTGGGACGACTTGAGATCGGGGTTGTAGAGCACCTGCTGCGAGAGCTCGACACCCGGCGGGTCGAACCCCGGCGGCAGCCGGTCCACGAGCATCTTCCGGAGCACGATCTCGGCATAGCTCGACGCCGCGTTGGCCGTGTTGGCGTCCGCCCCGTCGAGCAGGAGTCCGACCTCGAACCGGGAGCCCTCACCGAGCGCCTCCGCGAAACCGGGTCTTATGGTGAGGACGGCGGCGGCCTCCGAACGCCGGAGGAGCATCTCGGGGTCGGACAGGGTCGGCGCGGCGTCCGGCTTGATGAAGTAGCCCGAGTTGTAGAAGCGGCTCGCGAGTTCCCTCGACTCGCGCGTGTTGTCGTAGTCGAGGACGGCGATCTTTATGTCCTTGACCTCGAGGTTTATGGCGTAACCGTAGAGAAGCGTCATGAGGATGGGCATGAGTATGGCGATCATGAGCGAACGCGGATCGCGCAGTATATGCCGGACTTCCTTGCGCGCTATGTAGTACGTACTACGCACCGGCTCCCGCCCCGGAAATCAGATGGATGAACGTGTCCTCGAGACTCGCACGGTCGTACCTGCGCACGAGGTCGGCGGGCGGACCTTCCTCGATTATGCGGCCTGCGTGCATTATGGATATCCGGCCGCAGAACTCGGCCTCGTCCATGTAATGCGTGGTGACGAAGAGGGTGGTCCCGCCCTCGGCCAGGTCGTAGAGAACGTCCCAGAAGCGCCGTCGGAACACCGGGTCCACGCCGGCCGTCGGCTCGTCGAGAAACACTATCTTCGGCCTGTGCAGTATGGCCGCGGCCAGTGCGACCCTCTGGCGCCAGCCGACGGGGAGCGAGCCCGTCAGCCTGTCCATGAAGACCTCCAGACCCAGAGCGCCCGCCAGGTCGCTCATCCGCCGCCTGAGTTCGCCGCCGGCGAGCCCGTACACGGTCCCGTAGAACTCGAGGTTCTCGCGCGGCGTGAGGTCGGGATAGAGCGAGAACTTCTGCGACATGTAGCCTTTGCTCCGCTTTATCATCTCGGGCTCGGTGGCGATATCGTAGCCGTTGACGGCGCCTCCACCTTCCGACGGCAGGAGGAGGCCGCACAGCATCCTTATCGCGGTGGTCTTGCCGGCGCCGTTGGCCCCGAGGAAGCCGAAGATCTCGCCGTAGCCGACCTTGAGGGTGACATGGTCGACCGCGGTGAAGTCACCGAACCTTCGCGTGAGATCGATCACCTCGACGGCTTCACTCACCGTTCCCCACCTCCCCCCATTCCCTCCTCCGGCGACTCGCCGTTCGGAGGCTCCGGGCGCCTCCCCATGAGATGGACGAACACGTCCTCGAGCCCCGGCTGGCGCTCCCTCAACCCCGCGGCGTCGACACCGGCCCGCCCGAGCTCGGCGGCCACCGCGCCGGCGTCGGCCCCGCGCGCGGCATAGACCCGAAGCGTGGCCCCGACGCGGGCAGCCGTCGTCCCGCCGGCCCTGAGCGCCCGCAACTGCTCCCCGGTCACCTCCACCGGCGCCTCGAATACCTTGCCGTTGTACAGCCCGACGAGGTCGGCCGGCGTGCCCCGGGCCAGGAACCTCCCTCTGTCCATGAAAACGGCGCGGTCGGCGCGGCCGACTTCGTCCATGTACGGGGTGGAGAGCAGTATGGACGCCCCCCCGGCCCTGATTTCGGCGAGTATGTCCCAGAACTGCTTCCTCGACAACGGGTCCACCCCGGTGGTCGGTTCGTCCAGGACGAGCACGGTCGGGTCATGAATGAGACTGCAGCTCAAGGCCAGCTTCTGCTTCATGCCCCCGGAAAGCGCTTCCGCCCTGCGTTTGGCGAAGGGCCGAAGCCCCGAGAAGTCGTACAGTCTCTCCCTTCGCGTCCGGAACGCGTCGCCGCCGAGTCCGAAGAGACCGGCGTAAAACGCCAGATTCTCCTCCACCGACAGGTCCGGATAGAGCGAGAACACCTCGGGCATGTAGCCGAGCAGGGGCTTGACGGCGTCGAAGTCCGTCCGGACGTCGAGACCGGCAACCCGGACCTCGCCCCCGTCGAAATCGACCAGTCCGCAGATCGAACGGAAGAGCGACGTCTTCCCGGCCCCGTCCGGGCCGGCGACTGCCAGGATCTCTCCGGCCTCGAGCGTGAAGCCGACGCGGTCGACCGCGAGTATGGACCCATAGGTCTTGCTGAGCGCCTTTACTTCAATGGTTTTCACGGGATCGTCACCAGGACGGGCATTCCTATCTTGAGCGCCCCCTCCGGGTTGGGCACGGTGACCTTCACCGCGTAGACCAGATCGGCGCGGGCCTCCTTGGTCTGGATGTTCTTGGGCGTGAACTCGGCCTCGGGCGAGATCCACGTCACCTTGCCCGGAAGCGGCGGCGTCCTTCCGTCTTCGGGATCGACGCTCGCATCCGCCCCCAGCTTCACCCTTGTCAGCAGCCCGGGCGGAAGGTAGATCTTGACCGTCACGGGATCGAGCTCGGCCACCTTGACCAGCGGCGATCCCACGCGCACGAGTTCGCCCCGCTCAACGTAGGATGTGACCACGGTCCCCGAGAGGGGCGATGCGGGCCGGCAGTCGGCGAGCTGCCGCGCGAGCAGGTCGAGCTCGCGCTCGACCTGCCGCCTCGCCGCTCTCGCCCCGGCGAGATCGGCCCTCGCGATCCCGGCGGCGACGCTCGCCTGTTTGTACTTGGTCTCGGCCTCGTCGAACCGTTGCTGGGAAGTGGACCCGTTCTCTAGCAGGCCGCGGGTGCGCTCGTAGTATTTCCGGGCGAGCGTACTGTCGACGACGGCTCTCTCGATCCGGAGCCTCGCCGACTCCACCCGGGTGACGGCCACCTCG
>JALGWA010000182.1 GCA_025774425.1 bacterium | reverse complement strand
ACATCTTCTTGACGAGCGGCCCGCGGCTCCTCCGCGACAGGGCCTGCCGCGCGGGCTTGACGCCCGAGAGGTACTTCGTGTTCTCGGTGCCCCAGATGGCGACGAGGGCGTCGATCTTGTTCACCTCCAGCCTCGTCATGGGCGAGATGTACTTGATCTGCGCGTCGCGTCCGTACTTGAGAAGAGCTTCCTCGTTGTCCGGTATGCGTAAGGTCGTGTAGGGATGCGCTCCGACCTTGACCGCCTCCTCGAAGACGGCCTTGATGAGGGGCAGCGCGACCGGCTCGCCGAGGATCTTGATGAGTTGCCCCCTCTTGAGCCCGATGGAGTAGTGGATCAGCGTCTTCGCCAGTTTCTCAATACGGGTGTCCATTCTTCCTCCTCCCGGCACAGGGGTCCGGTCTTTGGGATCGTCTTCACGCCACTCTAAGCGATTGCGCGGCGGCGCACAACCACTTACTGGCCGGGCCTACCTCACGAGGACCACGCGCCTCGACTCGCGCCCCAGGGGACTCGCGCACCTGAGGAAGTACACGCCCGATTCGGCGCGCCGTCCCGAGTCGCCCCTGCCGTCCCAGCGGACTTCGTGGGCCCCGGCCACGTGGTGGCCGCTCGCGAGCGTCCTGACGAGCCTGCCACGGATGTCGAAGATCTCGAGTGAGACTTCCGAAGGCCGGGCGAGCCAGAAGGACACCGTCGTCTCGGATGCGAAGGGCATCGGGTAGGGAGGCGCGAGGCGGAGCATCCCGCCCGCGGTCGCCGCAGGTCCCCGCGGCGCAACGCCGGAGCCGGCCTCCGGGCCGCGGAAGTAGAGGTCGGCGTTGCCGTGCCGGAGGTCCGTCCACGCGACGAGCGCTCCGCCGGCGGGATCCGCCCGGACCACCGGGAGCATGGACGCGCCGGGAGCCCTGCTCAGTCTCTGCTCTGCGCTCCAGCCCGACCCGTCGTTCGCCATGTAGTAGATTTCGGTCTCGGCATGTCGATGGTCCACCCAGACCACGTGCACATGCCCCAGGGCGTCCACGGCGACCGACGGGGTGGATGCCTCCGTGGCCCCGGTGACGATCTGTTCTACCGGTTGCCAGGCCGAGCCGTCGTAGCGAGCATAGAAAATATCCCCGCCGCCGTTCTCGCCGTCCTGCCACACGACGTGGAGGGTCGAATCATCCCCCGCCGCTATGACGGGTGTGCGGCCGTATGAACCCCCCGACGAAAGCCCCGTGCGCGGCGACCATGCCACCCCGTCCCAGGACTTGTGGACGACCTTCTCCTTCTCGTTGGGAGTGTTGGACGTGTGGCGCTCGTAGACGATGTGCAGGAGGCCGTCCGCGCCGTATGCCAGCGAAGGCCGGAACGAGTCGCGGGCGGGCGAGGCGTCGACGTCGACCGGCAGGGACCATCCAGTATCCGATCTCACCGAGGAGAAGACCGCGTGGGCGCGGAAGTACCCGCCCTGGCGGCTCTCCCACGCCATATAAACGAGGCTGTCCCCGGCTGTGACGCTGGGATTGAGATCGGTCTCGTAGTAATGCGTGACCTGCTCTTCGGCCGACCACCCGACCCCGGGCGTGAAACTCTTGTAGTAGATCTCGTGATTACCCTGGGGCGTCATCGTGCCGACGTAGGCGACATGCAGCCGTCCGTCCGGCCCCACGTCGATGCACGGGCTGAAACAAAAGGCCGAGTCGACGGAGATCTTCTCTTCGGCCTGCCATGCGCCGCCCAACCTCTTCCTGTAATAGATGCTGCTCCGGCCGTCCCTCGTGTCCTCCCAGACGAGGTGAGCCGTGCCGTCGCCGTCGACGACCATGGCTCTGGCGCCCGGGAAGCATGTCGCCTGGGCCGCGTCGTCATCCGTCAGGCGCTCCTCCGTTCCCCAGCCGGCGGCGAGATCTGCCGTTATCTCGACCGTCTCGCAGGCATGGCCGCCTATGCTGTCACTGTAGCTGCCATAAGAGGCTGCGTTGTAATCGATGATTCCCTGCGCCTGGAAGGCCATGCCCTCCTCGCCCGGCGGGCCCGTCGCGATAACGTCCCATGAGACCGTCGTGCTGTCTCCGTCGGTGATATCGGGAAGGGCGACGGAGTCGGAACCTCCTGCCAGCGTCAGCCCCGGGGACAGGCTTATGGTCGCGCTGCAGTCATGGGCCGTCACGGGATAGGACGGAAGCGGGCTCCGGTATACGACGGTGAGGTCCACCGTGAAGGTGTCACCCTGCGAGACCGAAGACGGGAAGTCGGGCCTTACGAGCCACGGTGCCGGCGAGATCGCCCAGCACCCGGTCCAGTCGAGCCAGAGGTTCTCGACGAAGAAGGCCTGATCGATGAGCACGTTCGGGCCCGATATGCTCCCGTAGTACCAGGGGTCGTGGATCACGAACACGCCGAGGCTGTCGTCATAGCCCTTGAGGACGCGGTAGTGGCCGCTGGTGTGCGTGCCGCTGTACCACGTGCAAGCCATCAAGGGGTAATGGGCGCACAGTATGTCCTTGACGTCGTCATAGACGCCGGGATCCGCGCCCCACCAGTACTCCACGCAGCCGTAGCCGAGCTGCCGCTGGGTGTACCCCACCAGCGATGAGTCCTGGATCGCGACGCTCATTCCGCTGAAGTTGGCCGCCCTGGCCATGTCACTGCAGTAGCAGCCGACGTCGACGACGTCGTTGGCGACGTCCGCTATGTTGTGCTGGCCGATCTCCTCGCCGTAGTAGTCGAAGATCATCTGGAGCGACGCCGGCCCGCAGTACCAGCTCGTTATCTGATAGTGATAGGGGATGCCGGGCATGTTGTAGGCCGCCGGCCGCGCACCCGCCCCGAGCATGCAGCCCGGTGCGGGACCGATGCGCCGTGGGCGCGGCCGCGGCGCCCGCTCTATCTGCGGGACCGCATCATCGGGTACCAAGGCCGGCCGGGCGGTCCCGAGGACCGTTCCGAGAGGCGGGCGGTCGGGTTGCTCCACATCCACGAACCACACCCCGCCGGTCGGGTCTACGAACCTCCAGTAGAGATGCCTGTCGCAGCCTTCGATCAGCAGCGCTTCCCCGAGTCGGCTGTCGCCTTGCAGGGCCTCGATGCTCCGCCGCGCCCGGGCCTCGGCCTCGCGGGTCGAGACGCGCGGGAAGTTGCCCCTCATGCCGCCGAACTTGTACCAGAGAACCCGATCGGCCGCCGCGCTGAGACCGAGCATCCCGACGGTCTCCCCGTCGGCCGACTGGACCGGCACCAGTGAGTATGCAGGCTCGAGCGTCTGCGGGTGGTGCACCATGAACACTTCGCCCACGCGGGCGCCGAGTAACGCACGCTTGGGAACGACCTCATCGCTCCCGACCCTGACCGCGCGGACGAGCGCCGCCTGGGCGACCTGGAGAGCCCCGGGCTCATCGGCCGGGCTCGCCCAGGAGGGGGGGACCATCGCCGCCATGGCAAGAAGGGCGATCAGTACAGTCGATATCCGTGTGCGCATTGTCGGACCTCCCTTGAGGGTGACCGCGGTTCTACCGGGAGCTTCACACCGGGCGCCGGCCCGGCGCAAAGCCCGGATCCGAAGAGTGAATCCATGCATGGCTCGCTCTGCTCCTCGGACGGCCGCGACTCTCCCGGCCGAGTCGCGCGTGCAGTATATCACAAGCGGTGGGGATGGGTCAACGCCCACCGTCACCGCTCGCGCAGCTGCCATCCGAAAATCCAGCGGTCGTTCCAGGGTGGAAGGTCTGCCGGTGGTTTCGTTTCTCGTCGGGCTGGCAATTCCGCTGGCCGCGCAGCTTTTTGCCGGCTGGCCGGGCCGGGGCCGTCACAGACATGATCACCGCGCCCGCGGGCTCCTTTGCGATGGGTCGGACAGGTGCAATTCGGCCGGCTTGAGTGTACGGCATACTTCCCGGCAGGGGTCGGGCCCGGTTTCTACGTCGGGCTGAAAACCGGGCCCGGGAACTCGCAGCTCCGTTCCATGTTCCTCTATCCACATCGAATAGTCGCCAAGCCCGGATATGGTTCCAACCAGATTACAGGTTTCGGATCCAGCCCCATTTCAGACACATGGCGGCTTAAGGTTCTGACTAGCGTGGTTCCGGCTGGTATTGTCGAGGCCTGGCCGGCCGAGGAGTCGGCAGCGTGGAAACAGTGCGAGCCGGGGAGCATGATTGCGGGCTTCGGGGCAGCTAAGACATCAAGCGGGTTCTCGCGACGTGCATTGCATGAGGGTCCACCCATGCCTGTGGAACCCGTGCGAGCCCGCGTGCTGCGGGAAAGGAGCATGGGGATGAAGTCACGGGCACTCATATTCGCGTTTGCGCTTTTCCTCCTGTCATGTCTTTTCACGGGCTGCGGGGGCGACGGCACCACCGGCCCCGGTAGTGACGTGGTCAGGATATCCGACGAGGCCTTCGTTGTTTCCGA
>JALGWA010000181.1 GCA_025774425.1 bacterium | reverse complement strand
CAGACGCTCGACCTGGGATGGGAGCTCCTGTCGAGGTTCCCGACGGTGGAGCTCAAGCGTATCCGCCAGGAGTGGATCGACAAGTACCTGCCGAGGTTCAAGAAGACCGAGGACGTCGCGGTCGCAGAGGAAGGGGCGGCGTAGGAGATGCGGCTCGCTGTCAACCCGACGAGGATGGAGCTTCTCAGGCTCCGCAGGCGCCTCGGCCTGGCCAGGCGCGGCCACAAGCTCCTCAAGGACAAGCAGGACGAGTTGATGAAGCGCTTCATGGGGCTCGTCACCCAGATAAAGGAGCTCCGCCTCAGCGTCGAGGAGGAGCTCGAGCGCTCCTTCAGACGCTTCCTCGTCGCGCGCTCCGTCGGGGGCGGCGAGGTCGTCGAGACCGCCGTCAGCCTGCCCACGCGGAAGACGAGCGTCGAGGTCAAGCGCCAGCAGGTGATGAACCTCGTCGTGCCCGTATTCGAGCTCAAGTCGGAGGGCAAGGTCGCCTCCTACGGCCTGGCGACGACGCCGGCCGAGCTCGACACGGCCCTCATGGCCATGGAGAAGGCCCTCGGCCGCATGGTCGAGCTGGCCTCCAAGGAGAAGGCGCTGGAGCTCATAGGCGACGAGATCGCCAGGACGCGCCGGCGCGTGAATGCGCTCGAATACGTCCTCATTCCCAACCTCGAAGAGACCATCCGCTACGTCTCGATGAAGCTCTCGGAGATGGAGCGGGGCAACCTCACCCGGCTCATGCGCGTCAAGGACATGGTGCGCGAGCACTAGCGTCCTGGGCCCACAAGCCCACCCGTGGAACCCACGCGCCGGTCCGGAGCCTGTTGCTGCATGATTCTTCGGTTTGACAGGCGTCGATTCGTCCGGCGGGTTGCCCGGAAGCCGCGCCTCGCTGCCGGAAGACCCGCGTTACGAAGTGACTAGACATTAACTCAAGTTAATTCTTGCGAGTGCCGTTAACTTAAGTTAAGATTGTGACGTGGGATTAACTTAGGTTAATTCTCGTCATTCCGTTTGACATAGCCGTGGGGGCGCGTAGCGGTGGAGAGATACCTTACAATTCCGGAACTCGCCAAAATGCTGGGAGTGTCGCGGATCACGGTTTACAACTGGGTCAAGAAGGGGATCATCCCGGCCGCCAAGGCGGGCAGAAACTACATCATCACCGACGAGACTCTGAATGATGTCTTCGGCCGGGGTATGACTCAGGAAAAGAAGCGTCGAATCGAAGCGGCGGTCGAGAGAACGGTGCGGGAATACGGCGAAGTGCTGAAACGCCTGGGCCGGGAGTGACCCGTGCCCAGAGGGAAACTCATCAGGCCGATCACAATAGAGGATGTCGAATACCTGGCACATGCCCTGGCGAGGGAGCATCCGGCCTTTGACGAGCCCATCCCCGGGTTCGGCGATCGTCCCCCGCACAGGCTCGAGAGCTGCCTCCTGACACCCTTTCAGACGTTCGACGGGAAGGATCTGTATCCGACACTCGTCGACAAGGTCGCCGTTCTGTTCTACCTCATGGTCAAGAACCATCCTTTCCTCAACGGCAACAAGAGGATCGCCATAACCACGCTCCAGACCTTCCTGTGGCTCAACGGCAAGTGGCTCAGGGCCCCTCAAGAGGAGCTGTACAACCTCACCGTCTTCGTGGCGATGAGCCCGCGCTCCATGAAGGAGCAGATGGTGATCATGCTGCGGGAGTTCATACGCGAGCATCTCGTCGACTCGGAAGGCTAGACCGGCTCATCAACGAACGGGATCTCGGTGGGGTGGACTTACCCCGATTTTGTAGACGTCGTTAGGCTCTGTCTTGAGGCGTGCGCGGCGACGTCGGGACTGCCGCCGATGCGGCCATGACCAGCACGGGCCCCTCGCGACGGGCGACTTCCTTCCTCATGAGCGGCAGGACCTCGTCGTCGCGGAGCACCTCGAAGCCCGAGCGGAGGTAGAGCTCGATGGGGCCGGCCGGATTGTTGCTGGAGTTGCGCCGCGCGAAGACCTCGAGCGCGCGATACCCCGTTCGTACGGCTGTCTCCTCGGCGAGGCGGAGGAGCTCCGTGGCCAGGCCCCTGCCCCTCGAGTGATGGCCGACGAAGAGGCATGTTATCAGCATGGCATCCTCGCTCACGGGGCCGGCGTCATAGGTCAGGCGCTGCGGGTAGAGCTCGGGCGGGCCGAACTGCGTGAAGGCCAGGAGGCCGCCGTTCTCCCTGGCCACCTTTCCGAGGATGCGGCCCCTCGAATGGCGCGCCAGCCACTCGGTCTTCATCCTGAGCATCTCGCCGAAGGACGGCCTCGTGGCGAATTGCCGCGGCATCTCCCAGTAGACACATCCCTGGCAGAGGGCGAACATGTCGCGGGCGTCCTGGGGGTGTAGGTCTTCGAAGCGAATGCCGTGCCCTGCGAGTGCTTCCATGAGGCACCCCCGATTCCGTTCGGAGCCCTTGAGGCGGCGGAGCGCTCCCTGCGGCCCGACTATACCACCGCGGCATGCGGAAATCCAGAAAAGTATCCCTCTGCCTCTATATCATACCGACGGGGCCGCGGCGGGTTCCCGCCTGCGCGCGGCGCACCGGGTTCCAGCCGGCCGCCCGCGCCGGTCGAGCCGGCACGTCCCGGCCTCACCACATGGAGACGGTGTTGAAGTCGAAGGCACCCGAATGGCCGGTCGGCACAGTGGCCCGTTCGTACAAGCGGGAGAGCTCCTTGCCGAGGTCGCTGCATCTCTTCCTGGCCTCGTCGCCGAGATTGGCCGTCAGCAGGCCGCAGCCCCTTACGCCGGGGTCGAAGGTGAAATCGGGATCGTCCATATGCCGCAGGCATATCTCTCCGCACCAGAGCACGGCGCCTGAAGAGTCGATCTCGTAGGCGCGGATGGTTCTCAGCATGGCGTCCCAGCAGCGGGTTCTCTCCTCGCCGGAGCGGAAGCCGTACCATAGGACGGTCTTGGCCCCTGCGGATGTCGCCGTGCAGAAGAGGTCCATCGGCGAGGCTTCGACTTCGAGGCCCTCGAGGGGGTCGAAGGGGTCGATGAAGACCAGCGTGTCGAGGAGGTCGCCCTCCGGCGTCGCCTCGATCTCCTCCAGCAGCACCCCGACGCCGTCACCGCATATGCAGCGCACGCGCCGCTCGTTGACGCCGACCCAGGCCGCGCACTCGCCTATGGAGGCCAGGCTCTCCTCGTCGACGTCGCAGAAGACGAAGGCCTCGGCCGTGGTCCTGAGCAGCATGAGCGCCAGCAGGGGCGAGCCGGGATATGTCGGCACGCTGCCGTTCATGTCCTCGAGGTCCTCGAGCGTGTTGTTGTAAGCCGAGGAGCGCAGCACCTGCGACCGGTCGACGTTCTGGAGGAAGTAGAAGATGCCGTAGGTCCGCTGGGGCGTCGTCGAGAGGATGTAGCGGGCTGCGCCGGAGTGCGACTCCCAGTACTTCAGCGGCCGCTCGCCCGCCAGCAGGGCGGCCAGCGCAAGGTGCTTCCACACGTCGCCGATGTTGCCGAAATGAGGATTAGCCATGTCCCCGCACCGTTTCCAGGCGATTCCCCGCTGACGCCCGCGGCGCTCAGCGCGGGGCCTTGAGCAGCCTTATGTCGTCGATCCAGGCGGTGCCGCTCCCGTCGATGACGAGGTTGAGCCTCACGTTGTCCGGGTTCTCTCCCTCCCTCAGGAAGAAAGGGATCTCCTCGCTGACCCAGTCGGTCGTCCCCGTGAGCGGCGCCTGGAGGCCGCGCGAGAAGGCCTCGCCCTTGCCCTCGAAATGGCAGTACATCTCGAGATAGACCCTGCCCTCGACGGCCTGGGTCTTGAGCTTGGCCCGGTAGATCAGGCGGGCGTCCTCGACGTCGATATCGCCCGTCTCGTAGAGCCGGAAGGTCACAGGTTCGGTCGTGGCCACCCGGATTGAACCGCCGCCGTCGGCGCTCACGGCATCGTCGAGCTCGACGCATCCGGCCATTATGACGCCGTCGAGGTCGTCGACCGGGTAATGCTTGATCTCGATGACATCACCCGCGTCCCGTGTGCACCCCGCCGCCGCGATCACGGCCGCGATGACCGCGAGGGCCGCATTACTCCGCCTCATGCTTTCCTCCTTGGGCGAATGCCGATGCTCTTGGAATGTCCAGCCGCAAGACATATAGCAGAGTCGCCGGGCGTCCGCAAGCGGGTTTTGAGGCGGGCCCGATGTGGAATTGTGGATAAGTCGCCCCACCGGGTGGATAACTGTGTATTTGTTTTGTTTTCAGTTTGTTACGCATGATGCTACAAGCAAAATAGGAAGGCTTTTCCACAGGCCTTGACCCGCGGGCGAGTTACCCCGGGGTAGGCCGTGGGCCCGCCGGCGCGGTTTGCGCGGGGGCGCGGGGCGGTGCTCCGGCAGAGGTCGCGCGGCACGTCGGAGGCCCGGTCTCGGCGGGC
>JALGWA010000180.1:4489-7375 GCA_025774425.1 bacterium | reverse complement strand
TACGAGTCCGATCTCGTCTGGGTCAGGGCGGGGCAACGGGTCGAGTTCACGGTGGAGGCCCTTCCCGGCGGGAAGTTCGAGGGCGAGATCGCCTTCGTCGACCCCGTGCTGGACGCGGTTACGCGTACGGCCAAGGCGAGAGTCAACGTGGACAACCCCGGGGGCGACCTCAAGCCCGGTATGTTCGTGCGTGCCGTGGTCATGGCCGCGGCCGGGTCGGATTCAGCCGGCCGGCCGCCCCTCGTCGTGCCGGCTTCCGCGCCGCTCGTGACGGGCGAGAGGGCCGTGGTCTATGTCGAGAAGGAACCCGGTGTTTACGCAGGCGTGGAGGTGTCGCTGGGGCCGCGGGCGGGCGACTACTACATCGTCCGGGAGGGGCTCGAGGAGGGACAGCGCGTCGTCACCAGGGGCAATTTCAAGATAGACAGCGCCATCCAGATCATGGCCGGTCCCAGCATGATGAATCCGCCGGCGGCCGGGCATGCGCCGCGGCACGACGTTCCGGTTCAGGTGGGCGCCGGGCTCGACCGTATCTACGCGGCCTACCTCAGCATACACCACGGCTTGAGCCGCGACGACCAGGCCGAGGCCCGGGAGGGGGCCGACATGCTGCTCGGCGCCCTGACCGCCGTGGACATGAGCCTCTTCGACGCGGGGGCGCATGCCGCGTACATGGGCCTTCTCCCGGCGATCGAGCGGCATGCCGAGGCGATCGTGTCGGCCGGGGATATCGCGGCCGCGAGGGCCGCCTTCGCTCAGGTTTCGGAAGACGTGTATGCATTGGCCGCGTCGTTCGGAACGGGCGCGGAGGGGCCGCTCAGGCGCTTCCACTGCTCCATGGCCTTCGACGGCCGGGGCGCATACTGGCTTCAGAGCGGCGCCGAGGTGGAGAACCCCTACTGGGGAGCGGCGATGTACCGTTGCGGCGAACTAGTCGAGGCGGACGCCGGAGGACGGGGCGACGGAGGGGGAGAGCGCGGGCATGACTGAAGGTACCGGCGGCGGACCCGGGGCCCGCTTCTCCCTCGTCGGCGCCCTGGCGGGTTTCTTCCTCAGGAACAAGACGTTGGTCGTCCTCGGTGTCGTGGCCGCGGTGGCCTGGGGCGTGAGCGTGGCGCCCTTCGACTGGGACATCCGGGGATTCCCCCGCGACCCGGTGCCCGTGGACGCCATTCCCGACATCGGGGAGAACCAGCAGATCGTCTTCACCCGATGGGTGGGCCGCTCGCCGCAGGACGTGGAGGACCAGGTCTCGTATCCCCTGACCGTCGCCCTGCTGGGCGTGCCCGGCGTGAAGACCATACGCACCTACTCCATGTTCGGCTTCTCGACCATATACGTCATTTTCAAGGATGACGTGGAGTTCTACTGGTCCCGCTCGCGTGTGCTCGAGAAACTGAGCAGCCTGCCTCCGGGGACGCTGCCGGAGGGGGTGCAGCCGACGCTCGGCCCCGACGCGACCGCGCTCGGCCAGGTCTTCTGGTACACGCTCGAGGGCAGGGATGAGGACGGCAACCCGACCGGCGGGTGGGGTCTCGACGAGCTCCGGAGCATCCAGGACTGGACGGTGAGATATGCGCTTCTCTCTGCCGACGGCGTGAGCGAGGTCGCCTCCGTCGGCGGCTTCGTGAGGGAGTACCAGATAGACGTGGACCCCGACGCGATGCGCGCCTTCGGCGTTTCCCTCGAGGAGATCTTCGCGGCGGTCAAGATGGCCAACGTGGATGTCGGGGCGCGCACCATAGAGGTCAACCGCGTCGAGTACGTGATCCGGGGCATAGGTTTCCTCAAGGGCGTCGAGGACATCGAGAACACCGTCATCAAGGCGAGGGACAATGTCCCCGTCTACGTCAAGAACGTGGCGACGGTCGTCCAGGGACCGGCCCTGCGCCGCGGGGCGCTGGACAAGGAGGGCGCGGAGGCGGTCGGCGGGGTGGTCGTCGTGCGCTACGGCGAGAACCCGCTCGCCGCCATACGAAACGTCAAACGCAAGATAGAGGAGATCTCGCCCGGCCTTCCCCGGAAGACCCTCGAAGACGGCACCGTGAGCCAGGTGAAGATAGTACCCTTCTACGACCGCGCCGGGCTCATCCACGAGACGCTCGGCACCTTGAACTCGGCGCTTACCGCCGAGATCCTCATCACGATCATAGTCGTGCTGATAATGGTCATGCATCTGAGGAGCTCGATGCTCATTTCGGGGCTGCTCCCGTTGGCCGTGCTCCTGTGCTTCGTCGCGATGAAGGTGTTCGGCGTCGACGCCAACATAGTCGCGCTCTCCGGAATCGCGATCGCCATCGGCACGATGGTCGACATGGGCATCGTCGTGACCGAGAACATCCTCCGCCACCTGGGCGAGGCCGCTCCGGACGCGGACAGGCTTGAGGTCGTGCTCGAGGCGACGAAGGAAGTCGGGTCGGCCGTCGTCACCGCGGTGAGCACCACGGTGGTGAGTTTTCTGCCGGTGTTCACGATGACGGCCGCGGAAGGGAAGCTCTTCAAGCCCCTCGCCTGGACCAAGACCTTCGCGCTCGTCGCATCGGTCGCGGTCGCGATCATCGTGATTCCCCCGCTCGCTCACGTGCTCTTCGGCACGACGAAGATCAGGACGCGGACCCTGCGCAGAATCGTCTACGGCCTGTCCGGGGTCGTGGGCGTCCTGATGATGGCGTGGTCGGCGATGCGGGGCGCCGGGCCCGCGGTCGACGTCGGGTGGCGCCTCCTGGGGCTGGTCCTGACGGCCGTGGGCGCCTATCATTTCGCCGCCGGCTACTTGCCGGAGAGGATACGGCGCCGTGCGCCCCAGGCGGCCAACTACGCCCTCGCCCTCGTGGTCGCGGTCCTGCTCGCGAGGCACTGGATGCCCCTCGGCCCCGGCAGGGGACT
>JALGWA010000180.1:0-4442 GCA_025774425.1 bacterium | reverse complement strand
ATCAACCTCGCCTTCGTCTTGACGCTCATCGGCGGCCTGCTCGCGGTCGTCCTCATGTTCCAGAGGACCTACGCGCCCGTCCTGAGGTGGTGCCTGGCGCATAAGGCGGCGTTTCTCTCGATTCCGCTCATCCTAGTGTTCCTCGGGGCCTTGATCTGGCTCGGCTTCGGCGAGTTCTTCGGCTGGCTGCCGCAGGGGATCAGGATGAACTGGCCGGCGTCCGCCCTCGCACAGACCTTCCCCGGTCTCGGCAAGGAGTTCATGCCGCCCCTCGATGAAGGCTCCTACCTGCTGATGCCGACGACGATGCCGCATGCTTCGATCGGGGAGGCCATGGACGTCCTCAGGAAGCAGGACATGGCCATAGCCCGCATACCGGAGGTCGAGTCGGCGGTCGGCAAGCTCGGCCGCGCCGAGACCCCGCTCGATCCCGCCCCGATTTCGATGATAGAGACCGTGATAAACTACCATCCGGAGTTTCTCGTGGACCGCGACGGGCGGAGGCTGACCTTCCGCTTCGACCCCGATCGGGTCGACTACTTCCGCAACGTCGAGGGCGCTCCCGTACCCGCCGCGGACGGCGAGCCCTACCTGGTGCGGGGGAGTTTCGTGCGCGACGCGGCGGGCGGGCTCATCCCCGAACGCGGGGGCAGGCCCTTCCGCCTGTGGCGGCCGCCGCTCGAACCGGACCTCAACCCGGGCAGGGAGGCATGGGACGGCATCAAGCGGCCGGACGACATCTGGCGGGAAATCGTCGAGGCGGCGGAGATTCCGGGTACGACGCGGGCGCCGAGGCTGCAGCCGATCTCCGCCCGCATGGTGATGCTCCAGAGCGGCATGCGCGCGCCCATGGGCGTCAAGATAAAGGGGCCGGACCTGGAGACGATCGAGCGCGTCGGCCTCGAGATAGAGAAGGCCCTCAAGGAAGTGGGGTCGGTGGACGCGTCCATGGTCACCGCGGACCGAATCGTCGGCAAGCCCTATCTCGAGATAAACATCGACCGGAACGCGATCGCCCGTTACGGCATACACCTGAGGAAGGTCCAGGACGTCATCGAGGTCGCCATCGGCGGCAAGCGGATCACGACGACCGTCGAGGGGCGCGAGCGCTATCCGGTGCGCGTCCGCTACATGCGCGAGCTCCGCGACAGGATAGAGTCGCTGGAGAGAATCCTCGTTCCCGCGCCGGACGGAGCGCAGATCCCGCTGGGCCAGCTGGCGAGGATCGAGTATGTCCGCGGCCCTCAGGTAATAAAGAGCGAGGATACCTTCCTCGTCGGTTACGTCCTCTTCGACAAGAAGCCCGGCTACGCGGAAGTCGATGTCGTCGAGCATGCGGACGCCTATCTCAAGTACAAGATAGACAAGGGAGAACTGGTGCTCCCGGCCGGCGTCAGTTACGTCTTCTCCGGGAGTTACGAGAACCAGCAGCGGGCCCAGCGCACGCTCGCCTGGGTGCTGCCTCTGGCCCTCTTCATCATCTTCATCATCCTCTACATGCAGTTCAAGTCGGCGGCCCACACCTGGCTCGTGTTCTCGGGAATACTCGTCGCGTGGTCGGGGGGCTTTCTCATGCTGTGGCTCTACGGCCAGGACTGGTTCCTGGACTTCTCGATGTTCGGCGTCGACATGCGCGAGCTCTTCCAGGTGCATCCTCTCAACCTCAGCGTGGCCGTGTGGGTCGGCTTCCTTGCGCTCTTCGGGATAGCGACGGACAACGGCGTCATCATAACCACCTACCTCAACCAGAAGTTCGCCGAGAAGACGCCGTCTTCGGTCGAGGAGATGAGGGAGGCCACGGTCGAGGCGGCGCTCCGTCGCGTGCGCCCGTGCCTGATGACGACGGCGACGACCGTCCTCGCCCTCCTGCCAGTTCTCACGTCGACGGGGAGGGGTTCCGACGTCATGGTGCCGATGGCGATCCCCTCGTTCGGCGGCATGCTCATCGTCGTGATCAGCATCTTCGTCGTGCCGGTGCTCTACTCCGCGATCAAGGAATTCGAGCTCAACACGGGCTGGAGCGGCCGGGCCGTCGACATCGTCGCGTTTGTTGGGGCGCCGCTCTTCTTCCCGGCCGTCGTGATATACGACGCCGTCATGGCGAGGCGCCGCCGCCGACGGAAGCGCGGGGGTTAGCTTCGCTTGACCTCTCCGGCCGGCTGTAGTAGATTGTAAAGACCCGCCTTGAGTTTCAGCGCATAGGAGGAGCAGGAGATGAGTGTAGTCCTTACCGGTGAGGGGCTGACCCTGGAGAAAGTCCATGCCGTGGCGAGAGAGCGCGCCAAGGTCATGCTCTCGCCGCGCGCCAAGCAAGCGATAAAAAGATGCCGGACGACGGTGGAGGACCTCGTCAGAGAGGGCAAGTTGATTTACGGCGTTACGACCGGCATAGGCGAGCTCGCCAGGATTCGTGTGCCCAAGGAAGTCGGAGAAGAGCTGCAGAAGCGCATCGTCTACAGCCATTCCGCGGGTGTCGGCGATTTCTTCGAGGCGGACGAGGTCCGGGCCGCCATGCTCCTCAGGGCCAATGTGCTCGCCAAGGGCTATTCCGCCGTAAGGCTGAGCACGGTCGAGACCCTCATCAAGATGATAAACCGCAACGTCATCCCCGCGGTGAACGAGAAGGGCTCGGTCGGCACGAGCGGCGACCTCTCGCCGCTCAGCCAGATAGCCGAAGTCGTGATGGGTGAGGGCCGTGCTTTCTACGAGGGCAAGTTGATGCCCGGCGGCAGGGCTCTCGAGAGGGCCGGCATAAAGCCCGTGAAGTTGAGCTTCAAGGAGGGCCTGGGCCTGATCAACGGCACCCAGATGTTCATGGGTTGCGGTGCGCTCCGGCTCTACGAGGCCGAGCGGCTGATCAAGAACGCCGTGATCGCGAGCGCGATGTCGGCCGACGCGCTGCGCACGCCGCATCGGGCTTATGACAGGCGTGTGCACGAGGTCCGGCCGTTCAACGGGCAGAACGTCGTCGCGGCGAACATGAGGAAGCTCCTGAGGGGGAGCAAGCTCGCGGGCACCGCCGGCAAGGTGCAGGACGCCTACAGCCTGCGCTGCATTCCCCAGGTCTACGGGCCATCGATCGATGCGTATCATTACGCCAGGGGGCAGGTCGAGATCGAGATGAACTCGGTCGTGGACAACCCGCTCTTTTTCCACAGGGAGAATAAGCAACTCTCGTGCGGCAATTTCCACGGCCAGCCGGGGACTTTCGCCCTCGACCTGATGGCGATCGCGGTGAGCGAACTCGGCGGGCTGAGCGAACGCCACATCAACAGGCTGATGAATCCCAACCTCAACGTCGGCCTGCCGGCGTTTCTCGTGAAAGGCGAGGGCCTCAACTCGGGCCTCATGGTCGCCCAGTACACAGCCGCGTCGCTCTGCTCGGAGAACAAGATGCTGGCGCACCCGGCCGTGGTCGACAATTTCAGCATGGCCGGCGACCAGGAGGATCACGTATGCATGGGGCCGATATCGGCGAGGAAGCTCAAGGAGATAGTGTGGAACGTCACCAATATCCTCGCGATAGAGATGATGAGCGCGGCGCAGGCCTTCGACTTCCTGGCGGGCAGGCCGGGCGCCGGCACAGGCGCGGCGTATGAGGAGATCCGCAAGGTCGTCAAGCCGCTCAAGAGCGACCGGGTACTGTGGCCGGACATCCAGGCCGTAGCCGAGAAGATTGTGAACTGCGACATCCTGAACGCAGTCGAGAAGAGGGTAGGTCCGATAGGTCTCATCTGGCGGAGGAGGAGATAGGCGATGAGATACTTGCTGGTTTTGGGCGTTTTGATCGCAGCGGTCGCGCTTGCAGCCGGTTGCGCCAAGGAGGAGTCCGGCGGCGCGGAGAGCGCGAGCGCGTCGGGCGGGAAGGTCGCGGCGGGCGGCCCCGAAGGAGGAAAGATGGCTGTAAAGGTCAACGGGAAGATCATCACCCAGGCGGAAGTCGCCGAGGAAGAGGGACGGCTGATGATGGCTATGGGGGCCGGTATGGATCCCCAGCAGCTCGAGTCGATGAAACCCATGATCCGGGAACAGGCGACCAACAACCTGATAAACAGGACGTTGCTCGCGCAGGCCGTCGACGAGGAAGGCATCAAGGTGACGGCGGAAGACGTCGATGCCCGGATCGTCGACCTTGAGAGGGCCGCCGGAGGCGCCGAGGGCTTCGACAGCAGGCTCGCGGCGATGGGGGTCACCCGGGAAGAGCTCCGCGACGAGATCGAACTCGGTGTCGCGATCGAGAGATACATGGACGCGAAGGCGGCGGGTGAAGGCGGCCCCACCGAGGCCGAGATGAGGTCTTTCTACGACGAGAACCCGGAGCAGTTCGAACGGCCGGAGCAGATCAGGGCCAGCCATATCCTGCTCAAGGTAGAGCCCGATGCGACGCCGGAGGTCAAGCAGGCCAAGTACAAGCAGGCCGAGGAGATACTGTCCGAGCTCAA
>JALGWA010000179.1 GCA_025774425.1 bacterium | reverse complement strand
ATGAGCACCACGGCGAGATGCAGCAGCACCGCGATGATGAGGTATTTCCAGAGGGGCGTGGTCTTGGTGTGTCTCATCGATCCTGCCAGTTAGAGCGTCACGTCGGAGGCGATGCCCACCTCGGTCAAGGCCCGCGTCACCGCTCCGGTTTGGAGATCCTCGATCCGGACCTCGACTTCATAATATCCCGCAATCAAGGCCGTGAGGTCAATCCCGAGGACCTGGCTCGTCCCGGGGCCGTCGGTCCTCACGACATACCCGCTCGAGAGCGACACGATCCCCGCGGCGGGCTCGATACCGACTGTCCGTGCGAAGAACCTCAAGAGCCGCCGTGTCCTCGACAGGGTCTCCGGCTTGCGGCGGAATGCGTAGCTCACCTCTATCCTGCCCCGGCCCTCCTCGTCGAGGGCGATGTTGTACACCTCGAAGGCGATGAACGCCTTGCTCCTCGTCCTGTACATCCCGGAAGGATTGGGGCGTCCCTCGTCCGCGAACCGGAGCTCTATGTCGCTCATCTCCAGCGTGTCGCCGAAGGCGCGTACGTCGACGGTGCGGTGAGTGAAGCCGACGGCCCCGTTCTCCTCGGAAGTCATGGAGACGGCGAGCACGCCCGCGCCGGTCGGCACGTCGAGATCGAGAGTGTCGATGAGCGCGCAGGCGGCGAGGTGAACCGCGGTCGTGTCCGCGTGGATCCTCCGCGTGAGTGCGAAATGCTCGACTTCGTTGTAGAGCGTGTCGAGAAGCGACACCTCGACCAGGAACTCCCCGGCCGGCCACTCGCGCCTCCGGCTGGCCTCGACGCCGTTGAAGTCGCATGCATAGGCCATCTTGAAGCGTGTGGAACCGTCGGATCTCATGAAGGACAGGCCTGCGACCTCGACTCTCATGCGCCGCTTGATGTCCGACTCGTACACCTCGGGCACGTTTTTCTCCAGGTAGGCGTACCTGTACGCCGACCAGTCGTACTCGTAGGGGAAGGAGTAGTCGCCGTTCAGGAAGGTGTCCTCGAAGTTCAGCGCGAAGCCGTCGTACACCCATGTCCACCGGGGCCTGTCCCGTCCGATGGGCCTCGACGTGTAGCGTGAGGCCATGTCGGCGTACTCGTCCAGCCTCGACGTCAGCGGGGTGCCCGTCATGCGCTCCGTGGGGTTCAATACATCGCCGGCGAAGGTGTTGGTGCCGAAGGGGTCGTAGTACCAGCCGAGCGGCCTCCCGTACCTGATGTAAACCTCGCCGCGCGTCGTCAGCGAGCCGGGCTTGTCGAGGCGGTCGACCCCGAAGTGGAAGTCGGCGAAGCCGACCCTGGCGAGGTGCTCTACGAGCCTCTCGTTGACGCGGGTCGCGGGATTGGGGTCGCGCTTTCTCCACAGGAGGAGAGTGACCGAATCGATGCGGCCCGGGTTGGTGCCCGCGAGCGTCCTGAGCTCGTCGCGGGAGGCGATGACGTCGAGCGAGAGGTAGCGCCGCCTGCGGGCTTCGTCCATTAGGTCGAGCGCCTTCGCGAACGCGGCGTATGACGAGTCCAGGGCGCCCCGCTCGTTGTATGCCATGCCCATGACGAGAAGGGCTTCGACGTCCAGGCTGTCGGGAGGCAGGCGCCCGAGCACGGCCAGGCACGAGTCCGCACGGCCCATGTCGAGGTGGGTGAGGGCGAGACATGTCGCCGCCTCGACGAAGCCCGGCTTCCGCCTCAGGGCGCGTGCGAGCTCGATGCCGGCGTCCTGGAACTCGCCGGTCTGCCACTCCTCGAAGGCCCGATCGAGGTGGGCGCGTCCCAGCCTGTAATGCGCGTACGGCTTTTCCGGTTGGATCTCTATCGCCCTCTCGAGGTGCTTGACGCCGTAGTTCCAGTGGGTCCCGTCGAGGTCGAGCTCCGCGAGCATCAAGTGGTAGTCCGCGTTGTCCGGCTCCTCCTTGCACGCCAGCCCCATGTGCTTGAGAGCGAGGGCGCGGCCGCGTGCGGTTCCCATGGCGAGGTAGACGGAGGAGAGCTCGACGTGGAGGCCGGCCGAGTCCGGGTGGATCATGGTGAGGTCGCGCAGCCGGTCGGCCTCGCGCTTGAGGTCTACGACGTGCGCCTCGGGGAATGCGCTGGAGCCGGCCAGGAGGCCGGCCGCGAGCCCGAGCACGCAGACCGTCCGCAGCATCGTCCTCATCCCTTGCTTGATGACCTGTAACAACTATAATAGTAATCGGCCGCGATTTCCATGACTGCGGCGCGAGGCGGCGCACCGCCGGAGGGTGGATTCAATGAGGAACAGGGTGTTGCTGCTCATCGTCTTCGGCCTGGCGATGGCGTATGTCGAGGCGGCGGTCGTCGTCTACCTCCGCGAGATATTCTATCCCGAAGGCTTCGCCTTCCCCTTGAAGGAGATCAGCATCCGTCTGGGCGCCGTCGAGGTGGCCAGGGAAGCCGCGACCATACTCATGCTCCTGAGCGTCGCCCTCCTGGCGGAGCGGACGAGACGGGGCAGGTTCGCCTGCTTCGTGCTGCTTTTCGGCCTGTGGGACATCGGCTACTACTTGTGGCTGCGGGTGACGACGGGGTGGCCCGAGTCGCTTCTCACCTGGGACGTGCTCTTCCTGCTGCCGCTCATCTGGTCGGGCCCCGTTCTCGCGCCGATGCTCGTGGCGGGCGTCTTCGTCGCGGTCGGCCTGGTCTACTACTCGATGCGCGAGGCGGCCGAGGCGGCCCACATCGGCCGCCTGGACTGGCTGCTGGCCGGGGTGAGCGGCGCCGTGATCTTCTCGGCCTTCGTGTCCAACCACTCGGTTGTCGCGGCCGGGGGCGCGCCGGAGGGATTCCCCTGGGGCGTCTTCGCCGCGGGTCTGGCCCTGGGAATAGTACTCCTCGCCAAAGCCGGGGTCAGAGCTCAAAATGCACAGTGCATTGACGGGGTCAGAGCTCAAAATGCACAGGGGTCTGACCCCAAGAGTGCACAGGGGTCTGACCCCAAGAGTGCACAGTGACTCCGGGGGTCGGGCCCCGTCGGCAGGCCCCATCGAGGCCCAAATGAAATGGTGCCGAAGAGGGGAGTCGAACCCCTACGAGGATACCCTCACTGCGCCCTGAACGCAGCGCGTCTGCCAGTTCCGCCACTTCGGCACGTAGGTTTGGTTTCTGTTGTAAATCCTATTCCAAAGTGGCATCATTGTCAACAATCAACACCCGGATGGAGGGGGACGGGCGGATGATAGACTACCACGTGCATTGCGACTATTCCATCGACGCCGAGGGCGCGGCGCGCGAGTATGTGAAACGCGCCGTCGAGAAAGGCGTGAGGCGGATGTGTTTCACCACACATTGCGACCTTGAGCCGGAGCGGCGCCACCACGACGGCAGGGTGAGACGAGGCGGCGAAATCGTCGACGTAACCTCCGACTGGCTGCCGTCATACATAGGGGACGTCAGGGAAGCCGCGGCCGTTGCGGCCGAGGCGGGCGTGGAGGTTTACTGCGGGCTGGAGATCGGTTTCGTCCCGGGGATCGAGAAGATGATAGAGGAATTCATCGCGCCGTTCGATTTCGACTTCCTCCTGGGCGGCATACACACGCTGAGGGGTATGGACATAGTGTCGGACCGGGAGAGCTCGGAGTATTTCAAGGGCAGAAGTCCGCGCCAGGTCTGCGAGGACTATTATTCCTGCGTCGAGCAGGCCGTCGACTTCGGCCTGTTCGACTCCATAGCGCATCTCGACATATACAAGAAATGCGGGCTCGATTTCTACGGGAGCGACCTCGCCGAGGCGCATCGGGACTTCATCGGGCCCGTCGTCGAGAAGATGGCGGCGGCCGGGCTCGCCCTCGAGGTCAACAGCGCTCCATTGAGGAAGGGCCGCGCTTCCCCGTACCCGAGCCTCGACATCCTGTCGGCGGCCCGCGAGGCGGGCGTCACGAGGCTGACCTTCGGGTCGGACTGCCACAGGCCGGGCGAAGTGGCCGACAGGATCGACCGCTGCTTCGCCCTTGCGCGCGAGGCCGGCTACGCCGAGGTCTGCGCCTTCATCGGGAGGAAGCCCACCGCCGTTTCCTTCGCGGAGTATGTCCGATGAAGGAGACGCGCGAACCCGCCTCCGAGAAGAACGTCGTGGTCAACAGGAGGGCGAGGCATGATTACCACTTCATCGAGAAGTTCGAGGCGGGAATCGCGCTGGTCGGGAGCGAAGTCAAATCGCTGAGACAGAGCAAGGTCAGTCTGCAGGACGCTTACGCCGTCGTCGAGGACGGCGAGATGTTCATCGTCAACATGTACGTGGCGCCCTATGAGAAGGGCAGCTATTACCTGCCCGACCCGAGGCGCAAGCGCAGGCTGCTCATGCACAAGTCCGAGATAAGGAAGCTCAAGGGCAAGGTCGAGCAGAAGGGCTTGACCCTCATCCCCTTGCGGGTCTATTTCGTCAGGGGGAAGGCCAAGCTCGAAATCGCGCTCGCCCGCGGCAAGCCGCGCAGGGATCGCAGGG
>JALGWA010000178.1 GCA_025774425.1 bacterium | reverse complement strand
ATGCGGGCTCATCGTCCCCTGGAACAACCCCAAGCAGGACATAGAGCGGAAGCTCAAGGTCAATCCCGAGCTCTTCCTGGTCGGGGAGCTCGACGGCAGACTCGTGGCCACGTGTATGGCCGGCTACGAGGGACATCGCGGGTGGATCAACTATCTCGCGACCGACCCTGACTTCAGGCGCAGGGGTATTGCCGCGAAGATGATGGAGGCGGCCGAGGAAAGGCTGCTCGCGATGGGTTGCCCGAAGATCAACCTGCAGGTCAGGGCCGGCAACAGGGACGTCGTCAAGTTCTACGAAGCCATCGGCTACGAGCTCGACGACATACTCAACATGGGCAAGCGCCTCAAGGAGGACGAGCCCTACACTCCCGAGTGATGGTGGTGGAGATATGCGTGGATGCCGTCGAGATCGCGACTCTCGGCCGAACCTGTCGCGGGAGCGGTGCGGCGTACACGGCCCTCTACCACGCCTGGCGTCATGAGGATTCTTCACGTACTGTCGCAGATCTTCGCGAGCGGCCCGGAATTCCATGTGGCCGCGCTCGCCTCGAGGCACGCCGACCTGGGGCATGAGATACTCGTAGTCTCGGATACGCTTACCGCAGGCGTGAAGGGCGAGTTCCACAGCCGGCCGATAGCGGATCGCAGGTACATTCAGCGGCTGAGGAACATCCGGTTCCTGAGGAAGCTCATCAGGGAGAAGGACGTCGACGTCGTGCACGCGCATTCGCGGGCCGCGAGCTGGGTCTCCTTCTGGGCGACCCTGGGAACGCGCGTGCCGCTTGTCTCGACGATCCACGGCAGGCAATTCCCTCATGCCTCGGCGCGCTTGTTCGACATCTACGGCGACCGCGTGATGGCCGTCTGCGAGAACCTGCGTGAGCATCTGGCGGGCGAGCTCCGAATGAGGCCGGACAAGATAGCGGTCGTGCGCAACGGGTTCGATTTCCAGCGACTGGGCCGGGCGGGGCGCGGCGCCGGGGGGCAAAGGGACGGTGACGCGGAGGCCGGTCACGGCCTGGGCGGTGGGAGGAGCGGGGACGCCCCGCGGTCGATCGCGGTGGTCGGCAGGACCAACGGGCCCAAGGGCAGGAACATCGTCAAGGTCGTCGAGGGGGTCATCCGCCCCCTCCTCGCCGAACATCGCGGCCTCAGGGTCTTCGTCATCGGCGGAGACGCGCGCGACCTGCCCGGCGACGGCTGCACGCTGCTCGAGCGCGTCGCCCGCGAGAGCGGGGGCCGGCTCGAGACGCCGGGTTTCGTCGAAGACCTGGCGCGGTGGCTCGACTCGAGCAACGTCGTCATATGCGCCGGGCGGGTTGCGGTCGAAGCGCTCTACCTGGGCCGGCCGGTCATCGCCGTGGGAGAGGACATGTCGCACGGGCTTGTAACGGGGGCGAATCTCGGTGAGGCCATGGCGTCCAATTTCGGCGACATCCTGCCGACATCGGTGAGGAAGGAACCCGACCTGGATCTCATAAGGGCCGGTATCGAGGCGGCCCTGGCCTCGCCCGGCGTGCCGGCGCCCGTCCGGAGCGTGATCGCCCGCGAGTACGAGGCCGGCGCCGTCTCGGCCGAGGTGCTCCGCGTGTACGAATCCGCGCGGATGAAGAGGCTCAAGCCGCGGCACATGCCGGTGCTCATGTATCACAAGGTGCCCGATGCGCCGTTCGACACCGCTCACCGCATATTCATCACAAAGGCCGGTCTCAGGGGCCACCTCGAGTATTTCCGGAAGAAGGGTTTCACCCCCATCACCTTCAAGGAGTACGACGAGTTCGCCAGGGGGGTGAGGGACATGCGCGATTTTCCGTCCCGCCCCGTCGTGTTGACCTTCGACGACGGCTACCGGGACAACTTCAAGAACCTGCTGCCCATGATGAAGGAGTTCGGTTTCAGGGGAGTGCTCTTTCTGCTCGGGGACGCGGCCGCGGATTACAACTTCTGGGACGCCGACGGGGGCGACCACCACGATGCTTTGATGTCGCTCGAAGCGAAGAAGGCCTTTGTCGCCGCCGGCTGGGAAATAGGCGCCCATTCGATGACGCATCCGGATCTCACGGCGATCGACCCGGACCGGGCGCGTTGGGAGATCGAAGAGAGCAAGAAGCGCCTCGAGGACGACCTCGGGGTCGAAGTCGTCTCCTTCGCCTATCCCGGCGGCGACGTCGATGAGCGGGTCAAACGCCTCGTCCGCCGGGCCGGTTTCGCCTTCGGCGTCTCGACGGACACGGGGGGGCTGCACATCGAGGATGACCGCTTCCAGGTCTTCAGGGTCAACATGTTTCCCGGCGACGGGTGGTTCCAGATCCGGAAGAAGTCGTCGCACTGGTACAGGAAGTACTACAGGTGGAAGAGGGGCAAATGACATGTCCGGCAGACGCCGCATCGAGGAGATGAAGGCTTACTACGACAAGGTCGCTCCGCTGCACGACGGGTTCATGGGCTACACGTCCAATCGGGCCATGGAGGAACTGCTCCGTGACATAATCGAGTGGGTGGAGCCGTCTGTCCTCGACAAGGACGTGCTGGAGATCGCCTGCGGGACGGGCAATTGGACACAGGTGCTCTCGAAGCGGGCGCGATCGGTGCTTGCCGTCGACCAGAGCGACGCGCAACTCGACATAGCGCGGTCGAAGGAATACGCGGGGGACAACGTTACTTTCGTCAAGGCCGACGCCTACTCGCTCGAGGGCGTCGAGGGCGCCTTCGGCGCGGCCTTCGCCGCCGACTGGTGGTCGCATATACCGAGGTCCTGTGTTCACGATTTCGCCGCGGCCCTGATGGCCAGACTCCGGCGGGGAAGCGAAATCGTGCTCATCGATATGCTCCCGAGTCCGGCCCTCGAGGCCATGTTCTCGCATTGCGACGCGGAGGGGAACCGCATTCACAGGCGGAGGTTCGAAGACGGCGCCGTGTTCGAGGTCGTCAAGAACTTCCCGACCGAGTCCGAGTTCAGGGAAGTGCTGGGTCCTTACGCCGAGAGCATGTCGTACAGGGAACACGACGGGCTTCGCAGGTGGGTCTTGACCATGAGAGTGAGGTGAGCCGCCGGTGGGTGGCTTTCTGCAGACAGTGTTCGCCGTGACCATCTACATGCTGCTTCTCGTGTTGCTTCCATTCACCCTCCTCGTGGCGACCCCTTTCGTCCTGCTCTGGCCCGGGAGGCGCCTTCCGGGGGGCGGCCGGGCGAAGCGCGACATAGAGGGAAGGTACAGGAAGATCCTCGACTTCTGGGTCGAGCTGGGCAAGGGGCTTCCGACGTAGCGGCATCCGTCGGGAACCGCGGCGTCCGGTATGACATCCGGAGCGCCTTCCCTCTTCCTCTGTGGGTTGCGCGCCCCGGCTTATCCGACTTTACGCCCCCCCGGGGCCGGCTGCTTCGAGCCCTCTTGGCACGGAGGGCGCGGAATGGCGGCCATGGGGCGACTGATGAGAAAAGGCGCCGCTCTCCGGGAGCAACGGCGCCGTGTCTGCACTGCTGTCCGGGTCTGGGCCCCCTACTTCGCGGGCGGGAAAGCCTCCAGAATCCTGTCCACGATCTTGTCGACGCCCTTCTGGGCCTCTTCGGGGCTGCTGTAGTTCCTGACGATCTTGGTGCCCAGGCCCCGCCACGCGAGTTCCTTGGTCTTGACGTCCACGAAGTCGATTACCAGAGTCCCCTCGGTGTAGTAACTGACGTCGGTGTAGCCGCCGTACGGCCCCCACCATGGATCGTACTGGTAGTAGCCGTAATAGCCGCCGTAGTTGGTGACCTGCATCTTCTCCTGCTTGCCCGCGTGGATGACGATGGCGAAGTCGGCCTTCTCGACATCGTCGACGAGCTGGAAGCCTCTTTGCTTGAGATCCCTGTCGATCGACTCCTTCACGCGCTTGGCCACCAGGGGGTAGTCGCCCAGTTCGCTCCCCTCCATGACGCCGTTCTCTCCGACCCAGGCGTATGTCTTGTACTTGCTGAAGTCCACGTCCGGATCATAGTCGGTCTTGACCTCGATGGACGAGCAACCGGCGAGGATCGCCAGGGAAAGGCAGAACAACGCGACAGCCAGCAGTTTCATTGCAATACCTCCTTGAATGCGTCGGCTTCTTTCCGGAAGATTCGGCTCGGGCGTATTGTATGGCCACCCGCTGGGCCTGTCAACCCAAAAGACCGCGTGCTCAGGTCGACCCACGCGAATTTTCACTTGGTTTTGGGCGGCGGCGGGATTATGATACCGTATCGTGAGGAGCTTACCACGTAGTCGAGTCGAGGCCCCGGTCGCAAGGAGGTGATGTCCGGAGCGATGATCCCCCGTCGGTTGTCGAGAGCCACTTGACCAGTTGGAGGTTGATGAGATGAAGCATAAAGGTTTCAGCGGACTCAAGTTGCTGTCCGCGAGCGCCGCGGCGACGCTGGGAGTAGGACTCCTGCTCTTGCTCTGCTCGTGCTATCCGAGCTCGGACTTCAGCTCGGTCGCCGACTACG
>JALGWA010000177.1 GCA_025774425.1 bacterium | reverse complement strand
TCCCCGAGAGCATGCAGGCGCCGCCGGTCATCGCTGGAGCAACCGAGCTGCATGACCGGCGGCCTGCCGTCGTCGTTCAGCCCGAGCCCCTCTTCAGGACCGGACCGCAGCCGCGCGGGACGGCGAGGAAGCCGGCTCGCGGACACCCGCCCGTCGCCGGCCGCCGCGCTCCGGACCGCGCCGCGGCCACGGTGAAGATGGGCCTGTTCGAACGAAACGGCAGGCTCGTCGCGGTTCCTCTGAGCATACTGAGCCAGGTGGTTCCCATGAGGTCGCTCCTCGGCGTTCCGGCCTTTGGGGAGACCTGGGAAGGCATTTTCTTCGAGCGCGGGCTCTGCCACGGCCTGCTCAGGATCGCAAACGGGAGCGGGGGCGTGGACCCGGGCGACGGGGACCCCGCGGCCCGCGGCGGAAGCGCCGACAAGATCGCGATTCTCAAGACACCGGAGCGTTGCGGCCTGGCGGTAAGCGGGGTGGTCGGAGACATCGAGGTGGCGGTGGAGGATCTCCAGGGGGTGGCCGAGACGACCCGTGAGGCCCCGATCAGGTGCGCCGCCCATTTCGACCTGCGCGGTGCGAGGGTCGATGTTCTCGATGTCAATCATGCCGGCGGGGGGGACGGCGCCGCGGCGGATTCGGCGGACGGAAGCGCTAATGCCCCGCCGGCCGGGTGACGATACAGCACTCGGGAAATCGGATCTTTGGGAGATAGTGTGACTTCGACAAACATACCGAAACGCTTCTACCTGCCGATCGCCGCCGTCTGCGGGGCGGCGGGGGCGGCGGTGACGTGCGCGCTGACCGTGGGACCTCATCCCGTCTCCTATGTCGCCGTCGGACTGACGGCCGCGGCCGTCGCGTGGTGGGTGAGATGGATGCGCGGCCTGGTGCTGCCGATCGTGAGGCTGCGCGGGAGGATCGCCGACGCCCGCGCCGACGATCCGCCCGAGGCCGACATCGCCGCCGTCTGCGATGCGATTGGCCGGGAGATCGAGTCGGGGAGGCTTGCGCTCACGGCGATGCTGCGAACCTGCTATTCGCTCGTGGCCGCGGTCAATGACACCGAGACCGTATCGCTCAAGGTCAAGCGGGAGGTCTTCAGCAGGATGGGAGAGCTCGAGGAGAGCATCGTCGGCTTGAGAGGCGCCCTCGTGACACTCAAAGAGCTCAAGCCGGACGGCGGGGGCTCCGGGCCGCCGCCGGCGAAGGTGTCCGAACTCGTCGACGAGATCTCGAGTTCGCTGGAGGACATGACGGTGGTGCTGACGGACGTCCACCACGATGCCAGGGAACTTCTGAGCGCGGCGGGCGAAGCGTCGTATTCGATCTCGCGGCTGGATTCCTTCCTCCATGATATGGTGAGAAGCGGCAAGCAACTCGAGACTTCCACCGAGACATCGAGCCGCGTCGCGCGCGAGGCGATCAAGGTCGTGGAGGAGATGGAAAAGGAGAACCAGGCCACCATCGCCAGCGTCAAGAAGGCCGCCAAGTCGGCTGGCACGCTGGGCATGTGGTCCCAGGAAATCGGGAAGATCATACAGGTGATCAAGGACATCGCGGACGAGACCAACCTGCTGGCTCTCAATGTGGCCATCATAGCCTCGCAGGCCGGCGAGCACGGCAAGGCCTTCGGCGTCGTCGCCGAGGAAATACGGGGGCTTGCCGAGAGGACCAGTTCTTCGACCAAGGAGATCAGCGATCTCATCACCACCGTGCAGACCAGCGTGTCCAACGTCGTGGAAGAGATGAAGGAGAGCGTCGGAAGAGTGGAGAGGGGTGAAGTGCTGGTCGGCAATGCCGGCAGGGTGATCGAGAAGATCTCCGATTCGTTCGAGTCGGCGAGGAGCATCGCGCATGAGCTTGCGTCGAAGACCTCGGAGCACCGCATGGACAGCAATCATGTCGTCAGGTCCTTCCAGAACGTGGCGGAGATCGCCCGGAGACTCGACGCCTCGAGGACGGCGAAGGGGGCGATGTCCGGCCGCGGCGCAGCCGCCGCCCAGATGCTCAAGGTGTTGAGCGGGGCCATGGCGCCGGCTGCGCGCGAGAAGGTGGCGGTCGGCGAGTACGTCGCCTTCGAGGCGACCCGCGCCGGCGGCGTGTCCGCCGGGGGACCGGGCCCGTCATCGCATGCGGGTGATCCGGCCGACGTCATAGAGAGGGGCGTCGGCCTCCTTGACGGCGTGCACGAGTACATCGGCTCGGTGCGGAAGGGGCTCGGCGCCTATTTCGACGCCGTCTCGAATACGGCGTCGCTGGTTAGGTCCGTCGCCCGGCAACTGCGCGTGCCGGACGGGCCATCCGGGTTCGAGAGGTGCTGGGAGGTGCTCGAACATTGCAGGGAAGCACGGTGTTCCTGCCCCGAATATGGGCGGGACGACTGGCGCTGCTTCCTTGCCGACGGCGTGGACCGGACACTGTGCGGCGGAGTCGGCAACCGTGACGGGTGCTATGCATGTCCGGTCTTCCAGGCCAACATGGAGAGGCTCCTGCCGGAAAGCGAGTGCCCGCATCATGGATGACAGGGACCCCATGGGCAGCAAGCTCGGCTCCATACTCGTGAGAGCCGGCGTGATCACTCCCCAGGTGCTCGAAGGCCTGCTGGCGAAGCAGCGCCGCGTGAGGAAACGACTGGGCGAGATCGCCGTCGAAGACGGCGTGGCCACGGAGACCGAGATCGAAGAAGCGCTCTCGGCGCAGCTCGGCATCCCCTGCATGAGCCTGGAGACCACGGTCATCGACCCGGTCGTCGTGGGTGTCATCTCGGAGAGCATGGCGAGGGATCTCATGGCCATCCCCATTCTGAGGGTCGAAGACAAGCTGACGGTGGCCATGGCTGATCCCACCAATTCGGAGGCGATCAAGGAAATCAGGTTCGTCACCGGCTGCGACGTCGAGCCGGTGATCGCCCGGCGTGACCAGATCGTCGCGGCGATCGAGTCGTATTACGGCATGCCCGGGACGCTCGTCGAGGCGATGGAAGAGCTCAACACCAGGATAGGCGACGGTGTCGGAGAAGACGAGCAGGAGGACGTGCTCGAGTCCGAGAAACTGAGCCATGAGGCGCCCGTGGTCAAGCTCGTCAATCTCATCATAGAACGCGCCGTCGACAAGAACGCCAGCGACATACACACGGAACCCGAGGAGAGGTGCCTGCGCGTCAGGTACAGGGTGGACGGCGTGCTGCAGAACGCCATGGTCATCCCCAGGATGCTGAAGGCCGCGGTCACGTCGCGGCTCAAGATCCTCGCCAAGATCAACATCGCCGAGAGGCGCGTGCCCCAGGACGGGAGATTCTCTATGCGGATCAAGGACCGCCGGTTCGACGTGCGCGTCTCGACGTTCCCGACGATCCACGGCGAGAAGGTCGTCATGAGACTGCTCGAGAGGTGCGGCTCGACCATTCCCCTCGATGACCGCGGCATGAGTTCCGACGTGCTCGAGACTTTCAGCCAGGTGCTGGGGCTCTCGCACGGCATAGTGCTCGTCACCGGCCCGACGGGGAGCGGCAAGTCCACTACGCTGTATGCGGCCCTGAGCCGCATCAATACGCCCGACAAGAACATCGTCACCCTCGAGGACCCCGTCGAGAGCCAGATCCGGGGAGTCAACCAGGGTCACACCAATCCGGCCGCGGGCTTCACATTCGCCGCCGGCCTGAGGTCGATTCTCAGGCAGGACCCCGACGTAATCATGGTCGGCGAGACGCGCGACGTCGAGACTTCCGAAATCGCCATTCAGGCGGCGCTCACCGGCCATCTCGTCTTCACCACGGTGCACACGAATGACGCGATCTCGGCCATAACGAGACTCATCGACATGGGCATCGAGCCCTTCCTCGTCGCTTCGTCGGTCTCCGCGATACTCGCCCAGAGGCTGGTCAGGAGGGTGTGCCGCGAGTGCTGCAGCGAAGCCGGCCCCGTCGATATCGCGGTTCCCGACACCGGAGAGGTGAGGCATCTGGACAGGACGCTCAAGGCCGAGGGCTGCGAGAGGTGCTTGAAGTCGGGCTACAGGGGGAGGGTGGGGCTCTACGAGCTCGTCGTCATGAATGACGAGATGAGGCGGGCCATAGTGGAGGGCGCCGACGAGTGCACGTTGAGACGCCAGGCGCGGGCCAGCGGGTACCGGACCATGCTCGAGGACGGGCTCGACAAGTGCGCCGCCGGTGTTACCACCCTCGAAGAGGTGATGAGGGTCACCAGGACGGTCCTGGAGGACGAGCTCTTCGCCCCGAGCAAATACTGTTCGTGAAAAAAGTAGTTTTAGTCGCAACCCGGGAGTGCCGATAACAGGAATGTGATTGGTTGCGGCCTTTGAAAGGAGTAACGGGTCGTGAGGATCAAGACCAGGCGCGAAGGGGACGGCACCACACTCGAAGTAAGTGGACGGATCGACGTCTACACCGCCAGTGCCGTCGGGGAGGCGATCCAGTCGGCCATAGCCGACGGCGCGTTGCACGTCACTCTTGACCTATC
>JALGWA010000176.1 GCA_025774425.1 bacterium | reverse complement strand
TCGCTACCTCCTCCGGCTTAAGAAACCTTCCAGTACTGAGTCGAGGTCCGGCTTCCCGACTTCCTTGAGGGAATAAGTGACGCGGACCACGGGGATATCCGTCTTGAGAACTCTCTTGATGTCGATCGGCGTGCCGCTCAGCACGACGTCGGCGCCGCTGGCGTTTATGGTCGCCTCGAGATCGCGCACCTGCCCCCGGCCGTAGCCCATCGCCGGAACGAGGCCGTCGATGTGAGGGTACTTCTTGAGCGTTTCGGCTATCTCGCCGACGGCGAAGGGGTGAGGGTCGATGCACTCGGCCGCCCCCAGCTTGCGGGCCGCAACGGTACCGGCCCCGTACGCCATCCCGCCGTGCGTGAGCGTGGGCCCGTCCTCGACGACGAGAACGCGCTTCCCCTCGACGAGGTCCGGCTTGTCGACGCTTATCGGCGACTCCGCCTCGATGACAGTCGCCTCCGGGCGGGCGGCCGCGATGTTCTTCTTGACCGTCTCGACGCCTTCCTTGGGCGCCGTGTCGATCTTGTTTATGACGAAGACGTCGGCCATCCGGAGATTGGCCTCACCCGGATGGTAGGCGACCTCGTCGCCCGCCCTGTGAGGATCGACCACGACTATGTGGAGGTCCGGCTTGTAGAAGGGCATATCATTGTTGCCTCCGTCCCACAGGACGACATCGGCCTCCTTCTCGGCCTCCTTGAGAATCGCGCCGTAGTCGACCCCGGCGTAAACGATGCGGCCGCGGTCGATATGGGGTTCGTACTCCTCTCTCTCCTCTATCGTGCACTCGTGCAGGTCGAGGTCTTCATATGTCGCGAATCGCTGCACGGCCTGCTTGGCCAGATCGCCGTAAGGCATTGGGTGTCTCACGACGACGGTCTTCTTGCCCGCGGCCTCGAGCACTTCGCATACCCTGCGCGTGGTCTGGCTCTTTCCGCAGCCCGTCCGCACTGCGCATACGGAGATGACGGGCTTGGCCGAGGCGATCCAGGTCGACTCCGCACCCATCAGCCAGTAATCGGCTCCGGATGCTATCACCTGCGATGCCTTGTGCATGACGTAGGTGTGGGGCACGTCACTGTATGCGAACACGACGACTTCCACGCCGTTTTGCCGTATGATGCCGTCGAGGTCCTCTTCGCGCCTTATGGGGATGCCGTCCGGGTAGAGAGACCCGGCAAGAGACGGGGGATACATGCGGTCGGCCGAGTGGGGAATCTGAGTGGCCGTGAAAGCGACGACCTCATAGTCGTCGTTGTCCCTGAAAAACACGTTGAAGTTGTGGAAATCCCTGCCCGCCGCCCCCATGATGACGACCTTCTTCCTAGCCAAAACCCTACCTCCTTCGCTTCCCGCCCGCCCGCGCTCCGGGGCGCGCGGATGACAAACCTCGAGTCTAACATCCGAATAATGTTAGTCAACAGCGGCGACCGCGTCAGGACAGTCCGGCGAGCCTGAAGCAGGCCCTCGCGGCCCAGCCGGGGACCCGCAGGCCCCATCGCGTCGTCATCGAGAAGAACTTGCCCGGATTCATGATGCCGAAGGAGTCGACCTCGGCCTTGATTCTCCGGAGCTCTTCCCCGCGACCGCCGAGTATTACATCTATATATGGCGAATTCCACAGGCCCACGCCATAGGGAACTCCGCCCATGCGCACCGCCGCCGCGACGAAGGCCCGGGCCCGGGCGAGCGCCCCGAAGAGGCCGAGACGCTCCCGGTCCGTCCTGAAGCGCGCCGTGACGAGCGTCGTCGCGCGATCCACCGGCCGGCACTCCAGCATGGGCCCGCCGCGCCTCTCCATGATGTGGGACACGAGCGGCCCGAGGGCTTCCGCCCCGACGAGGACGGCCCCGCTCGCGATGGACCTTTCCTCTCTCCCTTCCCTGAGGCCGGACAGCTTTCTCGCCCACAACCGGCGCACGTCGAGGGAGGAGTCGAGGTCGAGACCGGTGCCCTCGAGCAGCTTCTTGAGCCTCGCCGTGAAGCCGCCGACCCGCGCCGCCGTCCCCTCCACGGCGATGAGAAGAACCGGCCCGTCCCAACCGCCGCCGTAGAGGCCGGCGGCGCCCCCGGCCGCGACCTCGATCCAATGAGGCGGCTCCTCCAGAGCGGCCAGCCGCCCGCAGAGCGATATCCCCTCGGCCAGGCCGGCGAGGGCCACGGCGAAGGCCGCCCTCTTCTCGGGCGCCCGGACGATCGGGAAGGTCACCCTGGTGACGACGCCCATCTGGCCCTCCATACCTGCGAAACTGGAAACGGAATACCTGCCCCCCGGTCCGCTCGTCTCGACGAGCAGGCCCGAAGGCAGTGCGACCTCCAGCGAGACGATCCGGGCGTGGAAGTTCCCATGCTCGAGCGTGCCTGCGCCGTAACCGCCGGTGCTCACCCACCCGCCGATCGTGCTTGCGGCCCCGCTCGTCGGGCAGGCCGGCACGGTCCAGCCCTCATGCTCGAGACTCAGGACCACGTCGTCCCACACGGCGCCCGCCTCCACCGTCACCGCCCCCTTCGCCTCGTCTATGTCGATAAGGCGGCTGAGTCGAGTGAGATCGATGACCACCCCACCCCGCACCGGCACGGCTCCCCCGAGCCCCGATGTTCCCCCACCCCTCGGGACGACGGTCGTGCGCCTCCCGAAGCACGTGGAGACCGCCTCCGCCGCCTCCCGGGCGGTGGCCGGCCGCACCACCGCCGCGGGCGGCCTGCTGAAGAGATCGGCGAGGAAACCCGGCATCGGCGCGAAATCGGAACGGGCGGCATCGAGATCATCGGGGTCGTTGGAGATCTTCTCGCCGCCGAGGCGGTGGCGGATCTCATCCGGGGCGTCGGGGCCGCGTGCGCCGCCCCTCGCAACCCTTCCCATGAAGCCTATCCTGGCGACCCGCCGCTCGAAGTGAATACGCTTCCTGCCCAAGACCTCTACCTTTGACCGGGCCCTCCCGCTCCACCGCCCCCGTAGATCTCCCCTATGCGGCGGAATACCTCCTCGGTGGAGTAGTCGCCGTACAGGTCGACCCTGACGACCTTGCCGCCCGCCGCCTCGACCGTGTCCCTGCCGACGATCTCGGCGACGTCGTAGTCCGAGCCCTTGACGAGCAGGTCCGGCACGAGCGCCCTGATGACCCTCTCGGGCGTGTCCTCCTCGAACACGGTCACGAAATCGACGCTCTCGAGCGCGGCGACGACCGCGGCCCGGTCGGCCTCCGGGATGATGGGACGCCGCGGTCCCTTGATGCGCCTCATCGAGCCGTCGCTGTTCACGGCGACGGCGAGCGCGTCACCCATGGCGCGCGCCGCCTTCAGAAGTTCGACGTGACCGCGGTGCAGCATATCGAAGCAGCCGTTGGTGAAGACGAAGGTCTTTCCCCGCCGGCGCAGTCTCTCCCTCTCCTTTCGAAGGTCGTCGAGACTCAGGACTCTGCCCATGTTCCCCCTCAGGCGGCGCTGGAGCGGGTTTCGAACGAGGCGAGCAGCTCGGCCGGCGCGACCGTACCCGTGCCGACATCCCGGATGACGATGCCGGCGGAGTGATTGGCTATGTGAGCGGCCTCCGACATGTCCGCACCCGCGCACAGGGCGAGCGTGAACGAGGTGATCACGGTGTCGCCCGCGCCGGTGACATCGTAGACCTGCCTCGAAACCGTCGGGAAGTGGGTGTGGCTCCGCCCGGCCTGGAAGAGTGACATGCCGTCCTCGCCTCTCGTTATCAGCAGCGCGTCGGGCGTGAGGATGTCGAACACCTCCCAGCCGACCTCGAGAAGACTCTTCTCGTCGCGTATCCTCTTCCCGACCGCCGTCCCCGCCTCGTAGACGTTGGGGGTTATGAGGGAGACATTCCTGTAGTTCAGGAAGTGGGTCTCCTTGGGATCGACCGAGAGCACGATGCCGCGCTTCCTCGCTTCGGGTATGAGCGCATCGAGGAGGCGCTTGGTTATGACTCCCTTGCCGTAGTCCGAGATCACCGCCCCGTCGAATTCGCCGAGCCGGCCCATGATGCTTTCGATCATGCGCTCCTCGTTCGCCCCTGACAGCTCGACGCGCCACTCGCGGTCGGTTCTCACGACCTGCTGGTTATGGGCTATCACCCTCGTCTTGATCGTCGTCGGCCTCTCCGCCAGGGCGGCCAGGCCTGAAGCGTCGATGCCCCTCGACTCGATCTCACGCCTGAGGCAGACTCCTTCACCGTCTTCGCCCGTCACCCCGAATATGCTGCATGACGCCCCGAGCGCCACGATGTTGCCGGCGACATTGGCCGCCCCGCCGAGCCTCGTCGTCTCCTCCTTGATGTCCACCACGGGCACGGGCGCCTCCGGGGATATCCGCGAGACCGATCCCCAGACATACTTGTCGAGCATCACGTCGCCGATCACCATTACTTTTCGCGTGCGGATCTCGTCGAGGATTCGGCGAAGCCGCTCGGACGGAATGTCGCTCATCTCGCCTCCATTCCCTTTCCCGGTGCGGAAGAAGCCGGCGGAGCAGGCCCGGCCC
>JALGWA010000175.1 GCA_025774425.1 bacterium | reverse complement strand
GAGAAGCCGATGTAGTCGAGGAACGCCACCGGCCGCGCACCGACGGCGAGGATGTCGTTCACGCAGTGGGCGACGATGTCCCTGCCTATCCCCGAATGCCGGCCCGCGGCCGACGCCACCCTGACCTTCGTACCGACCCCGTCGATGCTCGAGACCAACAGGTTCCCCCGGCCCGCGCGCCCGAGTTCGACTGCGCCGGCGAAGAGTCCCTGCCGCGCGCCCTTGATCGAACCGCCCAGCTTGCCGACGACGTGGCCGACCAGTGTGCCGTAACGCGACAGGTCGACGCCCGCGTCCTTGTATGTCACCTCTTTCATCGTCCCCCCCGACCCGCAACATGCATATATCATTCCCGGGCCGCACGCAGCGATTCTGCCATCGGCCGGGCGGACGGTCAACCCATTTGACGGCAGGTGTCGAGAAGCGGACACCGGTGTCACGGGCGGGACGCCGCGGCCGGCGGTCCCAAGCCGCGCGCGATCGCGCGAAGGTTGCGGGGTCACTCCGAGGGATTGATCTCGTACTCGATTCGCTCGACCTGCGGAAGGGTTTCCACCACGCGATTGCATGAGTCGAGGGCGGCCAGAGCGGCGGCGCGGTGAAGGTCGTCTCCGACGACGACGCAGCCGGCCAGGCTTATGACTTCCTGCTCGAGGGCGAGATTGGCCAGCACGACCAGGACTTCGCGCTCTCCGCACTTCACCCTGACCACGTCATGCACTTCGAAACCGGCCTGCCCGGAAAGCAGCTTCGCGACGGCGTCGTAGGCGGCCTCGGCGATCAACCTCAGGCATCCCCCGCCCGCGAAGACACCGCTCGCCTCCCCCGTCACCGTCGCGTCGTCGCGCTCGAGCACGACTTCGACCGTTCCCATGCCGCGCGTCGACGAGACCGTCATCGTCGCGAGACGCGCTCTCGCGGGGCGCTCCGCCGGCTTCTCCTCGCGCTCGCGCACTCTCGCGACCGACACCTTGCGATGGTCGACGCTCATGCCGAAGTTGGCGTGCAGCAGCGACTCGACGTCGCGCACGATCTGCTTGGGCGGACGCTTGGAGGACGAGACGATGTGGATCGCCGAAATACCCCCGTCCGGGGCCATCTCCACCGAGCAGGAGCGCACGTCGGGCAGGGACAGAATCGCCTGCCTCAAGCCTCCATCAGGTATACTGCCGCGTGTTTAGCATACCATAAGGATTGGGCTCGAGCAAGTGAAATCAACGACTTGTGGACGTCCCTCCCGGGCAGGCGCCCTGCCCCGGAGGGCATGTGACCCCGGCCTAGCCGGGTACGGCCAGGCTTCTCACGAGGTCCCACCGGATGTTCGGGGAGTTCTCGCGGATATGAAACAGATAGCCGTACAACCTGAAGGGCATGTAGCCGGCCATATACCGCTCGGCCTCCTCGGGCCGCTTCCACACCTGGACTATGACGTCGGGCTTGAGCTCGCCGAAGGAATACGAATAGTCCCATTTCAAGTGGCCCGGGTAGAACGCGACGAGCCCCGCCGGCCCTTGCACCCTCCTCATCGGCATACGGCCCACCCTGCGATCGTTCTTGCCGAGCACGCTGACCGAGTATCTGTCGGCGAAATACGGAATGGCGCCGTCCCAGACCACCGCGATGCTCGCCTCGCGGGTCGTGAATTTCCTCACGGCTATGGCGCGCTCGACCATCCTGGCGTTGTCGTCCACGTGAAGGGGCGGCTTGAGAAGCAGCCACTCGACTAGCGCGCTCGGCCCGTATATGGCGTTGAAGTTCAAGAGCACGAGGAGGACCACGGCGCAGGCGATCCTCCCGCCGTGCCTGCCGACGAAGGCCGCGGCGGCCCCGGGCGACGCCTCGACGACGGCGCGCTTCAGGAATGCGCCGGTGCGGGCGAGCCCCGTGCTCAGCAAGACGAAGAAGACCGGCATGGCGATGCAGACATAACGGTTGGCGCCTCCCCAGGACTCCCATGCGTCCCCGCCCACATATACGCTGTAGAGCACCTGGACGCCGAAGACCGCGCCGAGCAGGGCGAGCACGCGGTCCCTCGCCGCGAGCACGACCACGAAAGGCAGGAGGACCAGCGCCCAGTTCGAGCGCCACAGGAAGACGAGGGTGACGTAGAGACCGCGCGTCCACCGCAGCACGGCCGGGTACCCGGTGAGCTTGACATAGTACGAATTGGGAAGGGGATCTCCGTAGTACCACATGCGCAGAGCGGTTTGGACGAGCACCACGGCGGCGAGGAGACCCATTCCCCAGGCGAGATACTCCCTCCTCCGACCCGGCACACCCGCTGCGAGAAACAACACCAGGCCGGCGAAGGGCACGACCATGTCCACCCGAATGAACGTAGCCAGGGCGAGAAGCATGAACGGCGCCGCGGAGAACTCCCGCGCCCGGAGGCATCCCCCCGCCCGGAGCACCGCGAGGGTCAGGAGGGGCGCGAGGGCGCAGACCTCCATGCCCTGCAGGCCCCAGTTGTTGAGCGGCAGGTAGAAGGCGGTGAGCAGAACCGCCGTCACCGCGACGAACCTGTCGGAGCCGGAGACGAACTCGGCGAGCCTCTTGACGACGAACAGGTTGGCGAGAAGGAGCAGCGCGGCGCTCGCCTGGACGAGCAGGCTCATCTTGGTCGTCGCGACCGGCAGCAGATGGAGAGCCGCCATATAGAGAGTCCAGAGCGGATTCGTGAAGCCTTCGACGCGCTCGCCGCCCGGGTTCCAGACGAGGCCGTGACCGCTTGCGAGATTCTTCGCGTAACGCATCGAGATCATGGCGTCGTCGAAGAGCGAGAAGTAGCGCGCGCCGCCTATGACGAAACTGGTCTTGAGGATGAACGCCGCCGCATAAACGCAGAAGATGAGCGCAATGAGCGTGAATGTCCGGTCGCTGCCGCCGTTCTTCTTCATACGGCCATTGTATATATTCGCGCCGGCATGGCAAGCAGGACGTTGCTCCCGCGGGCGGCCGGCGCCGGCCGATTGTGCATTTTGAGCTCTGACCCCGTCTGTTACATGGACTCGGGGGCGGAGATCCCGAGCAGCGAAAGCGCCCCCCGCAGGACGGTGCGCGTCGCCCAGGCCAGGAACAGCCGCGCTTCCGACAAGCGGCGGTCCTCGGTGATCACCCGGTGATGATGGTAGAAGCGGTGAAACCGGGCGGCCAGTTCCATCGAATATGCGGCGAGCCTGTGCGGCTCGAGGTTGATCGCGCTCCAGAAGACGGTCTCGTCGAAGTCGGCGAGACCCTTGATGAGATCCCACTCCTCCTGCTTCTCGAGGAGGGAGAGGTCGGCGTCGGGCGGCGGTATGATCTCGTAGCCGCTCTCGCGCGCGAAGTTCATCATGCTCGATATTCTCGCATGTGCATACTGCACGTAGAACACCGGGTTCTCTTCCGATGTCTTCTTGGCGAGGTCGAGATCGAAGTCGAGATGGCTGTTCGAGCGCCGCATGAGAAAGAAGAAGCGCGCCGCATCGGGACCGACCTCCTCGACGACGTCTTCCAGGGTGACGTACTCCCCGGCGCGCTTGGACATGACGACGCGCTTGCCCTCCCTGACGAGATTGACCTGCTGGACGATGAGAACATTGAGCCAGTCCTCGTCTATGTCGAGATCGGGTATGACCTGGGTCACAATCCGCATGGCCGCCTGCATCCGCGCGATGTGCGCATGATGGTCCGGGCCCCAGATGTCGATGACGCCGTCGAATCCACGCTGTCTCTTGTAGATGTGGTACGCGATGTCGGACAGGAAGTAGGTGTACCGCCCGTTCGAGCGTCTTATGACCCACCCCTCGTCTTCCGCGCCGGCCCCGCCCTTGAGCCAGACCGCGCCGTCCCTCTCCTCGATGAAACGCCCGTCGCGCACGAGCAGGTCATAGACCTCGTCGATGACATCGCGCAGGCTGGACTCCCTGACCCACTCGTCGAAGTCCGGCCCTCCCTCCGGCCTCGCCCCGAACTTCTCCAGCGTCGCCTTCTGCCGGCTCACGATCTCCTCGATCGCGAACCTCTCGAAGTCGAAGGCCTTGTTGGCGACGGCCTCGCCGAGGAACACCTGCTCCGCAGGCGCACCCTGGCCGCTCTTGCTGGCGATCCTCTCCAGCGGGCGGGACAGGGCGAACTCCCGGAAGCGCTGAATCAAGGTCAGCTTCGACATGATCTCGTCATAGGTCAGGCCCTTCACCGAGAGGTCGCACACGTAGATCGGGGCCCAGAACGGGCGAAGCTCCGCGTCGAACTCGGCCCTGTAGGATATGTGTTCCTCGAGCCAGAGCTTGTCGTTCTCGTCGGTCGGCCCCTTGGAGGCGGCCTCGCTGACGAGGAAACGGAGAATGCAGTCGTCGAGCTCCCCGACCGGTATCTCCTCGTCGAAGAGCATCTCGCTCTGGGCCATCCGATTGGCCCAGTCGGCGAACTCCTTCACCTTTTCCGCTATCTCGACGAGGTGGCGGCCCGGGTATCCGCCTTCCGGGATCTCCGCCTGCTGCCCCATGAGCTCGCGGAACCTCGCCTCGAGCGAGAGGCCCAGAAGTTCGACCTGCCGCCCCTGGTCATTGACGTAGAACTCACCTCTCGCGTCGAATCCTATCCGCTTGAGCAGCCTGACGAGGGAATCCCCGACGGCCGCGGCGCGGGCGCTGACGACGTTGAGGGGCCCCGTGGGGTTGGCGCTGACGTACTCGACCTGAACGAGCTTGCCCTGCCCGAATGGGAAGGCGCCGCAGCTGTCGTCGCAGTCCCATGTCGCTATCTCCCGGAGCTTCTCCATGTATGCGCCCCGGGTGACCGTCATATTTATGAAGCCCGGTTTCTTGACGTCCACCGACTCGACCATGTCCGACGGGACCTGCATCGCCTCGACGACCTTCCGCGCGACCTCGAGCGGTTTCTCACCCACCGAGCGCGAGGCGGCCATGGCCAGGTTCGTCGCGAAGTCGCCGAAGGACTTCTCCCGCGGCCTGTACACCTCGAACCGCAACTCGTCCAGGGAGGGATAGACCCTGCCGAGCGCCTCCCGGAGTTCCCTTTCTATTTCCTGTCTTATGTTCACTTCCCGCCGCCTCTCACTCGCGGCCTGATCTCCTCTATCGGGGCGTCGCCCCAGAGAGTCTCAAGCGAATAGAACTTGCGCGTCACGTCGTTGAACACGTGGACCACGACGTTCACGTAGTCGATCAGTATCCATCTGGCCACCGAGTACCCTTCGACATGCCACGCCCTCGTCTCCTTTTTCTTCATTCCCTCGACGATGTTGTCGGCGACCGCCCGGACATGCTTCTCCGTCGATGCGCTGCATATGACGAAGTAGTCGGTGGGGGCGTTGAACCTGCGGAGGTCGATGATGACGACGTCCTCGGCCTTCTTCTCGAGCGCTAGCCTCGTGCAGGCCCTGGCGAGGGCCTTGGGTGCCAATGACCGGATCAGGACCTCCTTTCCCCGGGGCCTCCCGGGACGAGGACGCTTACTATCTCGGGCCTGTGCCGCGAGAAATAGACCTTGTCGGCATACCTCAGCAGGACCAGCGCGCCGGCCGCGAAGACAGCCGCCATGACGGCAGCCCCTGTGGTACCGGCCATCCCCGCGGCGGGGAGCAACCGGTATCCCGCCAGGGCGCCCGCCGCGGCGGCGGCGAGCGGCAGTATGAATAAGAGAAAGGCGG
>JALGWA010000174.1 GCA_025774425.1 bacterium | reverse complement strand
CTCGAGGTCATAGGTCTTCACGCAGAAGAGGAGGAGATCGACGGGGCCGACGTCAGCGGGTTCTCCGGTCGCGGCGACATCGACGCCGGCGACCTCTCCGCCCGGCCCCTTCAGGGTGAGGCCGCCCTCCCGCATGGCTTCGAGGTGCGGACCCCTGTCTACGAGTACGACGTCCTCACCGGCGAGCCGCAGCAGGCCGCCGAAGAGGCCGCCCTGACCGCCCGCCCCCATGACCGCTGTCCTCAAGGCGCAGACTCCTGTCGCCGGCCGGGTCCCGGCCTACTCGAGTTCGAAGACGACCTTGTCGAGATCCCCTTTGAAACGGAAGTGGTCGCGGTAGCCTTCCGAGACCGGCGTTCCCGTGTCCTGCCCCACGTCGAAGGTCTCCGACAGCGAGAATGTCGAAATGTGCATCTCGGGCATTTCTACCTCGTCGACCTTCCGGCCGTTGACATAGAGCTCGCCGACGCCCTCGTAGGGGCCGGTCCTCGTGAAGTGGAACGCGAGCTCCGTCCTTCCCCTGGGCAGGCGCGGAGACCTGAGCGACCAGTAGATGCCATTGTAGTAGTTGTAGTCGTAGTGGAGCCTGTGGTTCTTGATATACATGGTGTAGCCGCCGGTGAACCCGCCGCATGCGACGATGACACCCTCCTCCCTGCCGGTGAGGTCGATCGTCGTCCTGATCCAATGGCTGCGGTCCTTGACCGGGGCCGACGCCTTCTCCGCGATGCGCACGGCACCGGGGTAGTAGTACGTGAACACCTTGCGACCGCCGAAGAGCCGGTCCTGCTGGCGGGCCAGCCGCATTATCATGTCGTCGAAGAGCGGATACACACCATACTTCCACGCCTGCTCGTCGAAGAGCCGCTTCATCTCTTCGAGCTTCTCCGGGTACCTCGCGGCGAGGTCGTTGCTCTCCGTGAAGTCCTCCTCGAGGTTGTAGAGCTCCCACACGTCGTCCTCGAAGGGTACGATGACGTTCAGCTCCCAGGGCATGCGATTGCCGTGAATCGTGACGGCCTTCCAGCCGTCGGCGTAGATGGCCCTGTTGCCGAACATCTCGTAGTACTGGACCTCCCTGCGCCCGGGGGCGTCGGGGTAGTCGAAGGTATAGACCATGCTGATGCCGTCGAGAGGTTGCTGCTCGACCCCGTCCAAATCGGGCATGAATTCGAGCCCTGCGACCTCGAGGAGCGTCGGGGCGATGTCGATGATGTGATGATACTGGGTGCGCACCTCTCCCCGCGCCTTTATTCCATCGGGCCAGTGGATGATGAGGGGATCCTGTATGCCGCCGCGGTGGACCGCCTGCTTGAAGTACTTGAACGGCGTGTTGCCGGCCATGGCCCAGCCGGCGTGGAAATGAGGGTAGGTATCGGGCCCCCCCCACCCGTCGTAGTGGGCCATGTTGGCGTCGAAGGGCGTCTGGAGCCCGTTAAGCACGTAGGTCTCGTTGAAGGAACCCGTAAGGCCGCCTTCGCCGCTCGCGCCGTTGTCCGACGTTATGATGATGAAGGTGTTGTCAAGATCGCCGATCCTCTCGAGCGTCTCGATGATCCTGCCGATTTCCATGTCGACGTGCTCCATCTGCGCGGCAAATGCCTCCATCTGGCGCGCGTAGAGCCGTCGCTCGTCCTCGGAGAGCGAGTCCCAGGCGGGAATCTCGTCTATGCGCTTCGTCAGCTTGGCATTCGCCGGGATAACCCCCATCTTCTTCTGGCGCGCGAAGATGATTTCACGGGCCTTGTCCCAGCCCATGTCGAACTTGCCTCTGTATTTGTCCAGGTACTCCCTGGGTGCATGGTGCGGCGAATGCATGGCGCCCGGCGCCCAGAACATGAAGAACGGGCGGTCGGGGGCGACGGACTCCTGGCCCGTGATGTACTCTATGGCCTTGTCCGCCATGTCCGTGCTCACGTGGTAATCGTCCCTGCCCAGCCAGGGCTCCACGGGGGTATGCTCCGCCCACCAGACCGGCATGAACTGGTGGCAGTCCGCCGCCATGAAGCCGTAGAAGTGGTCGAAGCCCTCGCGGGTCGGCCAGTGGTCGAACGGCCCGGCGACGGAAACCTCGTAGAGCGGCGTGTGATCCCATTTGCCGAGCGCGTAGTTGGTGTACCCGTTCTCCTGGAATATCCTGGCCACCGACGCGGCGCTCTTGGGGATCATGGCGTTGTAGCCGGGGAAGCCCATCGCCGTCAGCGAATGCGAGCCCATGCCGATGGAGTGCGGATTGCGGCCTGCCATGATGCAGGCCCTCGAGGGCGAGCAGAGCGCCGTCGTGTGGAAGTTGTCGTAGAGCAGGCCCCGGGCGGCGAGTGCGTCTATGTTCGGCGTCTCTATGAGGCCGCCGTAGCATCCTATATGCGCGAAGCCCACGTCGTCCAGCAGGATGATCAGGATGTTGGGCGCCCCTTCGGGCGCCCTCACGGGCTCGGGCCACCACTCCTCCGACTCGTCGTAGGACCGTGCGATCTTGCCCTTGAACTCCTGCTCGGTGCCGCGGCGCTCCTCAACGCAGCCGGCGAAGCCGAGCATGACGAGCAGGCCGAGCACGAATGCATAACAGGCCGCGCGGCCCCCATCGACGGCCGACCGGGCCCGTCGTTTCATCTTGCGCTTCATGATAACCCCCCGGCCCCGACGGAGCCTGCCGACGGGGTCTGACCCCTGTGCATCCTTGGGGTCTGACCCCTGTGCAATTTGAGCTCTGACCCCTCGATTATTTCAGTAATGTGGTTTCGAGGTGGACCGTGCCCTTGACGGGGATGTTCATCTCCTGGCCGGTCTGGACCGTGACCATCATGTCGGTGTCGAGGTCGGATGATGACTTGACGAAGTAACCCTGCTTGTATGCGAAGTACCAGGTCTCGGCGCCCGCCATGGTGCCGTCGAACACGAGCGGGGCTCCCATCTGTTCCCCGGTGCCGGTTATGGTGCCGGTCACATCGACGGCGACCCTGGCGCAGTCGAGGCCGTCCACGGTCTCGAAGCCGTCCAGCGTGTTGACGTTCTCGGAGATGATCACCAGGTCGACGTTGCCCTGCTCGATGTTGACCGTGTCCGTACTGGTCCACGAATCGCCGACCTTGACGGGCCTGCCGGCCAGATCCGCGAAAACACTCTCGAAGTCGGACCTTATGCTGTTCTCGCCGAGGGGGCCGATGGTGTACTTGAGCCCTTCGGCGCCCGGCAGGTCGACCTCCTTGCCCAGCGGCGAGAGAATCATGTCGAAGCTCTTTCCGATCACGCCGGTCGCGTCGGCCGAGAACTCACCCTGGATCGACTTCATCGTCGCTTCGAGCGATTCGACGGTGATCCCCAGGAGGTGCTTCCCGTCCTCCATGCCCTTGGACTCGGCGGTGAACTCTATCGTCGTGTTTCTGACGCTCTCGTTGGACTGGCCCATGACCTCAACGCGCTCGGTACCCTGCCGCGCCAACCGGTACTTGAGCACATCCCCCGGCTTCATGCGATACTCGAGGATGAGACCGCTCTCCGGGTCCCCCCACACGTTTTTCTTGCCCGCGCATCCCGGCAGCACGGACACGGCGGCTGCCGCGAGGGCCAGCGCCGCGCACGCATACAGACATCGGACAGGCTTCATGCTTGCCTCCTTTCGGGCGCGATTATAGCCGCGCGGCGGCCCGCCGTCAATTGCTCGTCGATCCCGTCCGCGGCAGCGGCTGGGATGTGTACGCGCAGGACGGGAAGCCGGCATTCATTTACAACTGGCTCGACATGGAGAAGCACACGGTGGCGGCCGATGACGAGCATCCGCCCGGCGAAGCCGCCGTCGAGGTCCGGTTCGATTACGACGGAGACGGCGCCGGCAAGGGCGGCGACGTGACCCTGTACGTTGACGGGAAGCAACTCGCCGGCGGGCGTGCCGGGAAGACCCGGCCCAACATCTTCTCGGCCGACGAGACGGCGGACGGCGGTCTCGACAGCCAGACCCCCGTCGTCGACATCCCGGGCTACGGCGGCTCCGCGAACCGTTTCACGGGGAAGATCGACAAGGTCGTCGAGCTCGCATAGTTCCGGCCGAGCACACTCGCGGCGCCCGGCCGGCGCTATACCGTCACCACCTTCGGCGCCTCCGCGAGTGTGGTGACGGTGGTCCGCATATCGGTCTTGCCGCCCACCGCGAGCTTGTCTGCGAGGTCGAGCCGGCTCAAGCACGTCCCGCATGCGGCGATCTCCACGCCCTGGACCTCCAGGCGCCGCAGCTGCTCAAGCACCGGCGAACCCTCCGCTGCGAGCCTGACCCCGTGGTTCACGAGCATTATCTTCTCGGGAAGCGAGCGCTGTCCGCCGAGTTCATGGAGAAACTTGGACATGAGGTGGCGGCCCAGGGCCTCATCGCCCCTTCCCAGGCCGTCACCGCCGATGAGCATCACGAAACCGGCCGTCGGCATCGACACTCCTCCTTTCTCACCGCCCCTCGCGGCGGACGGGACCGTACAGGGGGAAACTCTCGCCGAGCGACAGGAGCACCAGCCTGTCGCCCAAGGCCTCCAGCATGAGGTCGCAGTCCCTCGG
>JALGWA010000173.1 GCA_025774425.1 bacterium | reverse complement strand
GGGACGGAAACCCGGAGATCTACATAATCTCCCTGGACGGCGCGACAAGAAAGCGGCTGACGTACTACTCCGGCATAGACACGTCCCCGACCTGGGCCCCGAACGGCGTCGAGATCGCATTCACGTCCGACCGCGCCGGGTCCCCCCACATCTACGTCACGGACGTCCAGGGGCTGTCCCCCAGGCGCATCAGCTACGGGAGCTATTACAACACGTCCCCGGCCTGGTCGCCGGAAGGCGACCTCATCGCGTACGTGTCGAGGGTCGAGGGGCGCTTCCAGATATTCGCCGTAGACCCGTTCGGAATCACGTCGACCCAGCTGACCTTCACCGGGAACAACGAGGACCCGGCCTGGTCGCCGGACGGCATGCACCTGGTTTTCTGCTCGACAGCGGGCGGTAATTCCGCTATCTACATTATGAACCGCGACGGCGGAAACAAGACCAGGGTTTTCGATGGACTGGTGAGGCCGCGGAATCCCGACTGGTCGGCCCTGCCCGGCCGCGGGGGGAGACCCGGCCGCGACGCCGACTGAGACAAGGAGGCATCATGAGAGGCATTGTGATCTTGCTCGTCGCTGCGCTCGCCCTTTCGGTGGCGGGCTGCGGGAAGAAGAAGGTGGAGCCGGTGGACAAGGACCTGGAACGCGAAGCCGCCGAGAGGGCGGCGGCGGAGGCCGCGAAGAAGGCGGAGCTTCCGGAGCGCCGGCCCGAGCCGGTCGTGCCCGTCCGGCCCGAGGACATCAAGCTGGACAATATCTACTTCGAGTTCGACAAGTACGACCTCACGCCCGAGGCAAAGACGACGCTCTCCCGCAACGCGAGCATCATGATGGAGCACCCCGATTTCGGCATACTGATCGAGGGTCATTGCGACGAGAGGGGAACCGAGGAGTACAACCTCGCGCTCGGCGAGAAGCGCGCCCTCGCGGCACGGGACTATCTGGTCGGATTCGGGATTGCGAAGACGCGCATATCCGTAATAAGCTACGGCGAGGAGAAGCCCGTGGATCCCCGGCACAACGAGGAAGCCTGGGCGAAGAATCGGAGGGCGACTTTCGTCGTAACCAAGTAGGTCGGGCAAGCCTGGAAGGGAAGTCATGGCGCGAAAGTACAAGTCGTCGGCAATCCTGCTGTTCGCGGTCTGCGCGTCGCTCTTGAGCGGCTGCTACGGCAAGAAGATATACGAACTCGAGACGCAGGTCGACAGGCAGGAGGAGACGATAAGGGCACTCGAGGACTCACTCGCGCTGGGGCGGGCCGCGGTCGCCGCGCTCGATTCCATAGTCGGCAGGGGGTCGGTGCCGTACCGGTCAAGAAGGGCGGATCTCGGGTCGAGGATGGACGAACTGCAGACGCGCATGGAGATTCTCGAGGCGCTGGTCAAGGAGAACCGCTACCGCATATCCCAGGTCGCCCTGAGAGGCGGCGTCGGCGCGGGGGCCGGGGCCGCCGTGGGAGCGGCCGCCGCCGCGGGCGGCGACTCGGTGATGGCCCGTGCCTCGCTCGCGCAGCACCTCTATGAGACCGCTTACGTCGACTTCACCAAGGGCGATTTCGAGTCCGCTATAGCCGGGTTCTCGGATTTCGTGAGCGGCTTCCCCATGACCGACTTCTCCGACGACGCCCAGTTCATGATCGGCCGATCCCGATTCCTGCTCGGCGACTACGACGAGGCCATCGTCGAGTTCCGGAAGGTGCTCGACAACTACCCGTCCGGGGACCGCATCCCGCCGGCGATGTACAATCTCGGTCTCTGTTACATGGAAATAGACGACATCGAGACCGCCAGGGAGTACTTCAAGCTGGTGGTGTCGAGGTACCCTACGACGGTGGAGGCGCGAGAGGCGAAGTCCATGCTCGAAACCCTGCCCCCTCCCCCGCCCCCTGAAGAGAAGGACTGAGGAGCCAAGCCTTGCTCGCCAGAGTCAAACAGATCTTGAAGGGCAAAGGCATCGACGAGGAGACGGTGGAGCGCACCTACGAGCTCATCAAGAGCTCGGGCAGGTACCCGGCGAGGATGCCGCCCGCCTATCTCGCCATCGCCATCGAACTCATCGAAAGCGACCTCAAGAACCCGGGCCGAGTCCAGATAAGCATCAGCGAGAAACCGCTCAAGCACGCCGTGAGTGTGCCTTCGGTGACTTTCGCCGTGCTGGCGCTCGACTGGCCGGGGCTCCTCAACTCGTGCACCGGGACCCTGCACGAGAAGGGCTTCAACGTCGCCTTCTGTGAGGCGATAGTGGTGAAGGAGCCCGACAAGAGGATGGGACTCGTCTTCATGGAGATAGAAGTCGGCGACAAGGACGAGTTCAAGCACCTGCTCGGCATGGAGGACGAGATCAAGGAGAGCCTCTTAAGGGCGGCGGCGGCGGAGACGGGAAAGGACGAGCTCCTCATTCTCGAAACGAGGAAGGCCGAGCAGTACACGCTCGTCGCCGAGGAGCTCAAGGCGATAGCCGACGCCGCCGACTACGAGGCGTTTTTCGGCCGGAAGGGAGAGGCCGTGAGATTCTTCGCCGCCCGGACGTTCGCCTATCTCACCGAGCGGACGCCGCAGGACCTCGCCAGGCAGATATACGACAACTTCACCTTCATCCGCGGCGTGAGGGAAACGGGCAAGATCCACGTCACCACAGGCAACGTCCGCACGCCCGCCGGCGAGCTGACGGGCATCTCCGTGGCCGCATACAGCCATGACCTGTCCATGGGCGACGTCTTCCGAATCATCGACGAGGTCGTGCCCGGCTACCAGCGCAAGTACGACAAGGCCTTCATCACGGGCGACGGGATCAGCGTCATGAGGATCGAGTTCGTCGACGCCAAGGGCATGCCGCTGACGCACGACCACCAGGTGGAGCTGACCCAGAGGGTGCGCAGCTTCAAGGACGCGCTCGTCTGCGACAGGCTGTCCCCGGGGGTGGAGCTCGTGGGAAGGAAGATCTGTCCCGCGATGCTCGAGGAAGAACGCGAAATCAACCTCCCCCAGGTTTACATGCATCCGCACAGCAGGTCCAACATCAAGGTGATACTGGTGACCTCCGGCGAGGACACGGGGCAGGCGTTCAAGCTCATAGAGGAAATAAACAAGATCAAGGGCCTCGAGGCCGCCATGCCCGACCCGCCCTCGGTGGTGCAGCACGGGGGCGGGGGCGGGGCCGTCGACCGCCGCCAGGAAGTTGCCATCATAGACGTCTGGGTGAACTTCGAGGGCTTCTTCGGAAGTCCCAGGGGACCCTATGACGACGAACGCATTCTCGTGGCCATAGAGGATGCGCTGAGGAGCGCCAGGGGAATCGGGCCGAGACTCCGCATCTTCGACCGCACGGGCAGGCAGCTCAGGCGAATGCGCACGGAGCGCATCACGGCCATGGCGGCGGACCGGGGCCTCGACCCCGACCTTACGCGCCGGGTGCTGGCGCGGTTCGGAGACCGGCTCATCCTGTCCCCCACGGTGGGCGACGAGGAGGTGTTCTCCCAGGTCGAGACCGGCGTCACGGCCATCGGTGACTGGGTGGAGTCGGGCGGCAAGGTCCCGCAGGTCAAGTGGCGCAACATCGAGGTGACCTCGGGCGGGCGCGGCTCGTCCTACACGCTCATCGCCGTGGTGCAGGAGCCGGCGTCCCCGACCCTCGTGGGTGTGGTCAAGCTCCTCGACGAATCCGGCGCGGAGTCCTCGGTCATTTACGACGGCGAGGGCTACAGGCTCGTGCTCTACCGCCTCGCGCATCAGGGGAGGGCCCTCGAGCCGGGTGAGATCGAAGCCATCACCGACCGTCTGAGGCATATCCTGGGCGCCGGTTGACGGGCGGCCCGGGCTTCATGTCTCCTCCCTGATTCCCACTACCACTATTCCCAGGCCTATGAGCGCGCATCCGGCGACGACGGGCACAGGCAGGGCTTCCGAGAGAAAGACATGGGCGATCAGGACGCCGAAGACGAGCTCCGAAAGCAGCACGACGGCAGAGGTCAGGGCCGCTATGCGCCTGATCGCCCGCGCCCAGAGCAGGAAGGAGATCACCGTGCAAAAGACGGCCAGATAGACCACGGAGAGCCACGCCCCGGCGTCCACCCGCACCCCCCGGCCGAGCGACGGCGCCGCCGCGACGAGATAGACGGGAAGCGACCACGTGAACACGGCGGCGAGGAGAGGGAGCTCCTCGAGGCGCCGCCCGCTCACCGCCCTCTTCGTGGCGACGATGTAAAGCGCGGTCGATACGGCCGAGGCCGAGATCAGCACGTTGCTGCGCCACGTGCCGCCCGCGGCGCCGCCCGCGGAGGGCGCGGTTATGAGATAGACCCCGGCGATGCCGAGAACGAGCGCCGCGAGCTTCCTCTTCCCGATGCGCTCTTTGAGAAAGACGGCGCCCAGTGGAGCGACGAGCAGCGTGCTCGAGTTTATTATGATGGCGGCCGTCGAGGCCGGGATCTCGGTCTGGGCCCGGAACTGAAGCACGAAGCTGGCGGCAAGCGCCAGGCCGAGAAGCAGGGCGTACCTGTCGCGCATGTACGCCAGCAGGAGTCTCCCCCTGCGCGCGGCCAGCGCGAGTACGGCGATCACGGCCGTCGCCGTGA
>JALGWA010000172.1 GCA_025774425.1 bacterium | reverse complement strand
CGATCGCGGCCGCCACCGCCCCCGCCGCGACGGTGGTCATCATAAAAGAACTCAAGGCCCGCGGCGAGTTCATAGACTATCTCTACGGCGTGGTCGCCTTCGACGACGCCGTCTGCGTGGTCCTGTTCAGCGCCGTGTTCGCCTTCATCACGCCTGCGCTCACCGGTGTGATCGCGACCGCGGGCGTGCTCGGGGGAGTCCTGCACGCGGCTTCGGAAATCGCACTGTCCTCCCTCGTCGGATTCGGCGGCGGCCTCGTCGTCCACCTGCTGGTGCGCAGGAGGCACAGGAGCGGGGAGGTGCTGCTGATAGCGGTCTCGTTCCTGTTCCTTGTCTCGGCGCTCTCGATGGCCCTGGACCTGTCGTCGTTGATCGCCAACATGGCGATGGGCGCCACCCTGACCAACCTGTCGGCGAGGAACAGGAGGGTCTTCGAGCTGCTGGAGCCGCTGACCCCGCCGGTGTTCGCCCTGTTCTTCATAATCGCGGGCACGGGCCTCAGCGTGTCGGTATTCACAACGGGGCTGACCGTCCTACTGGGTACGGCTTCGCTCGTCAGCAGGTTCGCCGGCAAGTGGGCGGGCATATACCTGAGCAGCCGCCTTACCAGGGCCCCGGCGGCGGTGAGGAAGTACCTGGGATTCTGCCTCATGCCGCAGGCCGGCGTCGCCCTGGGCCTGGCCCTGTACGTGAGGACGTCGCCTCTGGCTCTCTCGGCCGGCCCCGAGACCCGGCAATATCTTTCGCTTGCGGGCGACGTCGTTCTCCTCAGTGTGTTTATCAGCCAGGTCGTGGGGCCTGCATTCTCGCGTTACGGAATAAAGAAGGGTCTCGGACTATGAGGGGGTGAGGTAAGTGAATGTGCTTGAGGCGCTGAAGGACGAAGCCTGTACGCTGTCGCTCTCGGCGAGGTCGAAAGAGCAGTGCCTCGAGGAATTGTCGAGGCTGGTGGCGTCGGCCGCGCCGGGGCTGAAGGCGCGTGACGTCTTCGCGCTGCTCGATGACAGGGAGAAAGAGGGTTCGACGGCTCTCGAGGGCGGAGTGGCCGTCCCGCACGCCAGGACGTCCATGGTCGGCGACTTCGTCCTCGGCATAGCCGTGTCCAAACGGGGCGTCAGGTTCGGAGGCCCGGACCACAGGAAGACCCACATCTTCTTCGTCCTGGTGGGGCCCGAGGACAGGCCGGAGGATTATCTGCAGCTCCTTGCCCTCGTCTCGCGCGTTGCGAAGAGCATGAGGGCCCGCCGGGAGATCCGGAACGCGAGGACGGTGAACGCGGTCAAGGAGGCCTTCATCCAGAACTCGGGGCTTGCACCGGCGCGGAAGCCGGCGGGCAGGATGAAGATGTTCACCATCGTCCTTTTCGAGCGCCGCTACCTGGACGACATAAGCGAGCTCTTTCTCGAGCGCGGCATACGGGGGGCCGTGGTCGTGGATTCGTCGGGTTTCAAGGATGTGCTCTCCAGGGTGCCCCTCTTCGCGGACTTTCTCGACTTCCTCGGCGAGCGCCGCGGGGCGAGCAAGACGATCTCCACCATCGTGGAAGAGAGCGAAGTACCGGCGCTCGTCGAGGGCATAGAGGAGATACTCGGCGACCTCGACACCCATACGGGAGCCTTCGTCTATACGACCGACGTGGATTTCATGAAGGGTTCACTCGAGGTCGTGTGAGGGGCGGCCGCCCGGGTACCGGCTCACTCGAGCGAGGCTGCGAGGATCTCCGCGACGTCGAGGACTTCGATTTCCACGGCCGTCGACTTGGCCGTCTCTTCGAGCATCTGCTGGCAGTAGGGACAGGCCACGGCGATTACATCGGCGCCCGTGGCGGCGAGCTGGTTCAGCCGGATCGCCGCGATTCTCTCTTCCTTTTCCCACTCCACCCACAGCGCCCCGCTTCCCGCGCCGCAGCACAGGCTGAAGCGGCGGTTGAACTCCGGGACTTCCAGGAGCTGGAGGGCGGGTACGCTCCTCAGAACCTCGCGCGGCGCTTCGTAGACTCCGTTCTGCCTGCCGAGCGTGCAGGGGTCATGGTAGACGACGCGCCTCGGAAACTCGGCCGCGGGCTGTATCCTTCCCCCGCGTATGAGGTCGGCGAGGAGCTCGGTGATGTGAACGACCTCGAACCGGGCGTTCGACTCAGGGTACTCGTTCTTGAACGCCGTATAGCAGTGGGGGGAGTTGACCAGCACCCTTGTCACCCCGGCGTCGGCCATGGCGCCGAGATTCGCGGCGGCGTTCTCGAGGAAGACGTCTTCGGCGCCGACCCGCCTTATGGCCTCGGAGCAGCACTTGTCGGCGCTCTCGAGCACGCCGAAGGAGACGCCGGCGGCCTTGAGGATGGTCGCTATGGCGGCGGAAACGTCCGTGATGCGCGGGTCGTAGGACGACAGGCAGCATGAGAAGAAGAGATAGTCCATGCCGGGCTCGTATGCGGGGACATCGAGGCGTCTCGCCCAGTCGAGCCGCTTTTCGGCCGGGCCGCCCATCGGGTTGCCCGTGTCGCGCGTTCTGCCGACGACATCCTTCAGCGCTTCGGGGTAGGAGCCGTAGTCGACGAGTATCCTGCGCGCCGCCCTGAGGATGGAAGGGATATCGACGCCGTGCGGACACTGGTCCACGCAGGCGTCGCAGCCGACGCAACGGTAGATCTTGTCCACTTCGGCTGCGAGCTCGTCCTTGTCCTCGCTGCTCGCCAACATCCCGAGCGCGGCCTCGAGAGGGAGGCGGTACACGGGGAAGTCGTAGGTTCCCACCTGGAACCATGGGCAGACGCTGGAGCACTTGCCGCACTGGTAGCACTTGAATACGTCCTCGGCGCCCATCTCGACCAGGAATTCCCTGATCTCGGGATTGAGCCGTTCAGTCAGCGACCTCTTGTCAGTCAAAGAGCACCTCGATCATTCTCATAAGTTGCTCGTCCGTCAGGTTCTTCTGATGGGTCGCTCCGGTGCCGCATGCGGCCACGCAGGCGCCGCAACCCTTGCAAAGCGTCTCGACGACGCGGACTATCTTGGCTTCCTCGTCGTACTCGCGGGCGTCATAGGGACAGGCGCTTATGCAGAACTGGCATCCGGAGCACAGGTCTTCGTCCACCCAGGCGACCATCGGCTCGATCAGTATCTCCTTCCTGGAGAACATCTCCAGCACCTTGGCCGCAGCCGCCGACGCCTGTGACACGGTCTCGGGTATGTCCTTGGGGCCCTGGGCGCAACCGGCGATGAAGAAGCCCGGAGCGAGCGACTCGACGGGTCTCAGCTTGGGATGGGCCTCGCTGAAGAAGCCGTGCTCGTCCGTGTGAATCCGGAGCCGCTTGGCGAGCTCGAGGGCGGCCGAAGGGGCGGCTATCGGTGTCGCCAGCACGGCCATGTCGCAGTCGATGCGCATCTGGCCGCCGCTCAGGGTGTTGGTGCACCAGATCTCGACTCCGTCGCCGACCGCCAGGATCCTCGACGGCTTGCCCCTGACATAGAGGACGTTCTCCTCCTGCTTGACACGCGCGTAGAACTCCTCGTAGGTCTTGCCGCCCGTACGGACGTCGATCGTGAAGATGACGGCCTCGCCGTCGGTCACATGCTCCCTGTAGAGCATGGCGTGCTTGGCGAGGTACATGCAGCAGATCTTGGAGCAGTAGGGCATGTAATGCTCGGGGTCGCGCGAACCCGCGCACGAGATGAACGCCACGCGCTTCGGCACCTTGCCGTCGGAGGGCCGCCTGACCTCGCCGGCCGTGGGGCCCGAAGCCGAGAGCAGTCTCTCGAACTGCAGCCCGCTCAAGACATCCGGGATTCGGCCGCCTCCGTATTCTTCGATGTCGCGCATGGGAAAGAGGTCGTAGCCCGTGGCGACGACGATCGCCCCTACCTCTTCCTCCACGATCTCGTCGTGCTGGTCGTAGTCTATGGCCCCGAGAGTGCAGCCCGCCCGGCAGGCCCCGCACTTGCGGTCCTTGGTGAAGTAGAGACAGACCTTCTCGTCGATTACGGGCCTGTTGGGCACCGCCTGCGGGAAGGGAATGTAGATGGCCTTCCTCTCCGTGAGGCCCTCGTCGAACTCCGACGGGACCTTCACGGGGCACTTTTCCACGCAGACGCCGCATCCCGTGCACACCCCGCCGTCCACGTATGACGCCTTCTTCCTTATGCGCACAACGAAGTTGCCGACGCTTCCCGCGATCTCCTCCACGTCCGAATATGCGAGGAGTCTTATGTTGGGATTGCGGGAGACCTCGACCATCTTTGGCGTCAGTATGCACTGGGAGCAGTCAAGCGTCGGGAACGTCTCGGAGAGTTTCGCCATGTGCCCGCCTATCGACGGCTCTCTCTCGACGAGGATCACCTCGTAACCGGAGTCGGCGATGTCGAGGGCGGCCTGGATGCCGGCTATGCCCCCGCCGATCACGAGGGCTCGCGGCGTCACGGGTATCCTCGCCGGCGTCAGCACCTCGTTGAGTTTGACCTTCTCGATGATGGTCTTGATTATGCCGATGGCCTTGGCTGTTGCCGTGTCGCCGTCGGTGTGGACCCAACTGCAATGTTCGCGGATGTTCGCGATCTCGACGAGGTACAGGCTGAGGCCG
>JALGWA010000171.1 GCA_025774425.1 bacterium | reverse complement strand
AACCTGACGATCTCGTTGGGTACCAGCCGCATGGGGCAGTGGTCGACGCAGCGCGCGCATCTTATGCACGCCGAGGCGTCTCCGTCGGCCGTCTCGTCCCCGGCGAGCAGCACTATGCCGGAGGTGCCCTTTATGACGGGCGCCTCACCATCGGCCTGGGCGATGCCCATCATGGGACCGCCCATTATCATCTTGCCGAAGGGACCCGCAGTGCCGCCGGAGGACGAAACGACATGCTTGAAGGGAGTGCCGATTCTCACTCTGTAGTTGCCCGGACTCTTGACGACCCGGCCGGCGAGAGTCACGACTCTCGAGACGAGCGGCCGGCCGTAACGCACCGCCTCGCATATCGCCAGGCTCGTCCCGACGTTCTGCACGAGGCAGCCGACGTCCATCGGGAGGCAGCCGCAGGGGACCTCCCGCCCGGTCAACGCCTTTATGAGCTGCTTCTCGGCGCCCTGGGGGTATTTGACCTTGAGGTCGACGACCTCGATCGCCCTGTCGCCAGCGACGGTCTCCCGCATCAGCTTTATCGCATCGGGCTTGTTCCGCTCGATGCCTATCAGGCCCCGCTCGGCGCCGACCACCCTCATTATGATCTTCAGCCCCTCGACGACTTCCGCGGCGAACTCCAGCATGACCCTGTGGTCGCTGGTCAGCATGGGCTCGCACTCGGCGCCGTTCAGGATCGCCGTGTCGATCCGCTTGCCTTCCGGCGGCGAGATCTTCACATGCGTGGGAAAAGCCGCTCCGCCGAGCCCGACCAGGCCGGCCTCCCTGACGGCCTCGCGTATCTTCTCCGGCGACGCACCGCTCAAGTCCTTCCACCCCGGGATTTCCGCGGGGTCGTCTTCGCCGTCGTTCTCTATGACGACGGCCGGCAGGCGCCTGCCCAGCGGATGCGGCCGGGTCTCGACGCCCACGACCTTGCCCGAGACCGAGGAGTGGACGCATGCGGATATGAAGCCGTCCGCCTCGCCTATCTTGGTTCCGACCTTGACCTCGTCGCCCGCCTTGACCAGAGGCTTGGACGGCGCGCCCGTATGCTGGGACAGCGGGATCACGACGACGTCCGGCGGCGGCAGTTCGGATATGGGAACACCGGAAGTCTGCTCCTTGCCCTCCGCGGGATGCACCCCGCCCTTGAACGTGTCAGTCATAGGACAAGCTCCCGTCAGGAGAGCTCAGCACCGGTCTTACCCCTGTAGAAACACTCAACGACGTAACCACTTGCTCGCTCGACAAGTTGAGCGATGAACGCGTCGCGGTAGGGTAACGTCTGCCTCAGGCGGCTGTCAAGCGAATTGTCCGGAACGAAGCGCTGGAGAACATACTTGCGGGCGCCCTCGATCGTCTTCCCGATCGAGTCTATCTCTTCGGACCCGACGATGCCGGGGACGAGCGTCGTCCTGAACTCGTACGCGGCCGCGCCTGACATGAGGAGATCGATGGAGCGCCTGATGACCGCGAGGTCGACGGCTACGCCCGCCGCCTTGTGATAGCGCTCGTCGAGGGCCGACTTTATGTCCATGGCGACGTAGTCGATGAGACCCGCCCCGATCAGCCTCTCCACCATGTCGGGATTGGTCCCGTTGGTGTCGAGCTTGACCTCCATTCCCAGCCGCTTGAGGTCGCGGGCGATCCCCGGAAGCCCTTTCCACATCGTCGGTTCCCCGCCGGTGATCACGACGCCGTCGATCCAGTCCCTCTTGGCCTTGAGGTAGCCGGCCACGGCTTCCCAGGCGACCGACGGAAGGTCGCCAGGCGAGGTCACCAGCGCGCCGTTCTGGCAGAAGGGGCACCTGAAGGTGCAACCGGGCAGGAAGATCACCGATGAGATCTTGCCGTCCCAGTCGCAGAGCGATGTCTCCACGAAGCCCTTTATGGGGGGACTACTCATCCGCGGCGTCTTGGAGGAAGTACTTCCGGAACTCCCTGGAAACGGGGACGGTTTTCACCCACCGCACGACTTCCTCGCCGCCCTTCTCCAGGATCACGGTGGGGATGTCATAGACATCCCGGTAGGCCCCTTCGGCGAGGCCGTCCGGCGTGTCCATATCGACATATTCTATGCTGATGTCCTCTCGCTTCCACTTCCTCGCGAAGTACTCCATCTTCTCGACGGCCGCCTTGCAGGCGTCGCATTCCCGCTTTCCGAATACGCTTACTCTCAAAGCTCGAGACTCCTGTGCCTGTCCGACAGTTCCGCCTTCTTCCCTTCGTTCCAGCCCGAGATTCTCGAGAAGTAGCCCGTGACCCGCGTGATGCCGTCGACGTTGGTCGAACCGCATGACGGACATGTCTTGCTCAGGCCCCGCGCCACCCTGCTGCAATCGTTGCAGGACGTGAACTCCGGAGAGAAGGCTATCTGCGCGTTCCTCGTCTGCCTGAAAGTCTTGACGACGAAGTTGGCGATCGACTCACCGGAGGGCCGCGAGTCGGCCAGCCACACATGCGAGATCGCGCCCGCCTCGATCAGGTCATGGAACTTGCCTTCCTTCTTCACCCTGTCGATCGCATTGATGTCCTCGGACACGTTGAGGAAGGTCGAGTTGGTGTAATAGACGCGCTTGTTCTCAAGGTCGCCCTTCATCAGCCGGGCTGCGCGCTCTCCGTAGCGGTCCATGTCGAGCCGCGCCAGCCGGAACGCCGTGCTCTCCGCCGGCGTCTGCTCGAGGACGAACTTCATGCCGTACTTCTTGGAGAGCTGCTTGGCCTTTATGTTGAGCCAGGCGACCACCTTGAGCCCCAGCTTGAAGGCGTCCTCGCTTTCGTGGAGCTCGTGGCCCGTGTGCGCCTGGACCATCTCGTTGAGTCCGAGCAGGCCTATGAGATAGCTGGCCCGGTTCATCCTGAGATAGGGCATGCCGTCCTTCTCCATGTTGAGCAGGGCGAGCGGTCCGTTCTCCCCGAGGTTGAGAAGCGACTGGATGAAGTTTCTCTTCTGGATGTGGGCCTTTGCGGCGAGTTCGAGGAACCTCTCGAGCATGGAGAGCAGCCTCGACTCGTCCCCCGCGGCGAGTATCCCCGCCCGCGGCAGGTTGAGCGTGACGTTCTGGAGCGCGCTGTACCTCATCCTCCAGGGACGCTTGGCGTCCTCGAAGTCTTCCTGCTCGAGCTTGAAGGAGAGCCGGCAGCACTCCGAGATCTTGGCCGTCTCGCCGCGGTCGAAGACGAAGTAGGTGTTCCCCTTCTCGGCGGCCACCTCGCTGATGTGGAGCAGGAACTCGTCGTGCCGGGGAGTCCTGAAGAACTTCTCGGTGATGTGGACGAGCGGCTTCGGGAAGAAGAAGGGGCGTCCCGTCCCGTCACCCTCCATGTACACGTCGAAGAGAGCCCAGGCGAGGCGCTGCGCTTCCTCCTGGTAGTCGCTGTAAGTCTTTCCCGTCATCAGCCCGCCGGGACCCATGGCGGGAACATCCTCGAAGTGCTTGGGGACCTCCCAGTAGATGTTGATGTCGCTGAATATCGCCTGGCCTCCCCTGGCGACGCTCTGCTGGGAGTACTCGAATATCAGCATCTGCGCGATCTGTCTCATCTCCCGCTCGCCGAGACCGACGAGGAAAGGCGCAAAGAACACGTTGACCGCGTCCCATCCTATGGCGCCGGCGAAATGTCCCTGCAGCGCAGCCGAGAACTTGACCATGTGCGCCAGAAGCGTCTCGGGGTACTTGGCCGGCTTGGCTATCGACAGGGCGTTGGGAAGGCTGAGACCGTACTTCTTGACGTATTCGAGCGACTGCCCCGAGCAATATGGCCTGTTGATGAAACCGAGGTCGTGAAGATGGATATCGCCCCTCGCATGGGCGTCGGCGACATCTTCCGAGAACACGCGCATCAGGCCGTACTGCTTGTTTATCGACTCGGCCAGCGTCATGCTCGTCGCCTCGGGGTTGTGGGGGATGTTGGCGTTCTCACGGTTGGGGGACGTTATTATCCTCTCGGCGTCGTAGAGGGGGACGCCGAGCCTGGCGTGCTTCTTCCTCGCGTCCTCGAGCCCGTGCTCTATCAGCTTGGCGTTGACGAGCTCACGGATCAGCGAGACGGTCAGTATCTTGACCGGGGAATTGAGTACGGTCTCCTCCACTTCCTCGCTTATCCTCTTGGCGATTCCCTCGGGAACCCCGGCTTCCCTGACCATCGCCCTGACGATTCTCTGCTTGTCCCACTGTATGATCTCGTCACCCGAGGTTCTCACGAAGAGCGCGAGCTCGGTCGCGTCCAGACCGGACGACCTGTCCTTCCTCTCGGCGTCGATTTCCGGCCTGCTCTTGGGATCGCCCCTCCTCTTGGCCCTCTCGTGCCTGTAGAGGATGAAAGACTTCGCGGTCTTCGTGCAACCCCTCTTGATGAGAACCTCCTCGACGACATCCTGTATCTGCTCGACGTCGGGGATGCCCCTGCCGTGCTTGGCGAAAAGCACGAGCACGACCTCGTCGGCCAGGCGATCGGCCAACGCCCTCGCTTCTCCGGTCTCGAGCTCGCTCGCCCTGTAGATCGCGTCCGCTATCTTGCCGCGATCGAACTTGTCGACCTCGCCGTTGCGCTTGCGGACATGCCTGAAGATCCTTCTCGACACTTCCCTGTGAAGA